>NZ_KV833404.1:111238-151775 GCF_001837655.1 Haemophilus sp. HMSC071C11
CGAAGGTTCGAATCCTTCACGACCCACCACTTAAAAATAAAGTAATCACCGAAAAGGTATTTTTTTATTGCCTAAATTTAATACTACTTTTTCAAATCACTGTCTTATTGATAAATAGCTATTCTTTCTATTAATGTAAAATTAATTAGTTAATATATCCTTATTTTTTTATCTCTATACCCTATTTTCTAAAAATAAAATAGCACCTGAAAATCAGATGCTATCCAAAACACAATAAAAATTTACCGCACTTTATGACTTCAATAAGTAAGCCCGTAGTTGTGCAAAATCATTATCCATTTCATCTGAAAGCAATGGTAGCTGATTATGTTTATCCAGTGTTTCAGGTAATGGAAGCTGAATACCAAGAATACGTTCTACGGATTCTTTAAATTTCGCAGGATGCGCCGTACACAAGAAGATTCCTGTTTCACTCGCTTTAAGTTGCTCTTTCAACACCTGATAAGCTATCGCACCGTGAGGTTCACATAAATAACCTTTCGACTGCATCGCTTTTAAGGTATCTTCTGTTTCGCTATCACTTAGCATCCCCGAACCTAAATCAGTTAAATCCCAACCATTTCGTTTAAACAATTCTTCCACTCTCGGCCAATTGTTTGGGCGACTTACATCCATTGCATTAGAAAGGGTTGCAACTGTCGTTTTAGGATCCCAATTACCCGATTTCAAATAACGTGGCACAGTATCATTTGCGTTTGTTGAGGCGACAAAGCGTTTTATCGGCAAGCCTAAGGTTTTTGCAATTAATCCCGCCGTTAAGTTACCAAAATTACCACTTGGCACAGAAACCACGACATTATCACGTTTTTCTTTTGGCAATTGTGCGACAGCCTCAAAGTAATAACAAACTTGAGCTAATAAACGGCTGATATTAATAGAATTTGCAGAGTTCAGCCCGATAGCTTGGCGCAATTCAACATCATCAAAGGCTTGCTTAACCAAAGCCTGACACGCATCGAAATCAGCGTTAATCGCAACAGTACGAATATTCCCACCTAAAGTACAGAATAGCTTTTCTTGTAATGGGCTAATTTTGCCTTTTGGATAAAGGATAACTACATTAATATTTTCTAATCCATAAAACGCATGTGCTACAGCGGCTCCAGTATCGCCTGAGGTTGCCGTTAAAATAGTAATTTTGCCATCGCCACGTACCGCAGCAAGTGCCTGTGCCATAAAACGCCCACCAAAATCTTTAAATGCTAGCGTTGGACCGTGAAATAATTCAAGTGCATAAATATTATCTTCCACTTTTTCTAACGGTGCAGTGAAAGTAAACGCATTTTTTACCATTGCATCTAACGTTGCTTGTGGTAACTCGCCATCAATTAATGCACCTAGAATTTTTTGACTACGCTCAACAAGAGGCAATTCAAGTAATTCATTAATGTTATTAAGTTTAGGAATAACTTCTGGAAAGAATAGACCTTGATCCCACCCAAGACCTTGACGAACAGCCTGAGAAAAAGTGACTTGTTCTTCTGGGTGTTTGATATTGTATAAATTCATATTTAATCCGTTTTTAATCTGATTTCATCTATTTAAATTAACTTATTTAATTTCTCTTGTGCCTTCGTTATCAACTTTACATACATGCACAAAACCTTCATTATTTTGTAAATAATGGCTTTCTAAATAACTTGAAAGTTTAATTGCAGTTTGTAAATCAGGGGCAATAGAGAAAATAGTTGGCCCTGAGCCTGAAATACCTGTGGCAAGTGTGCCTAAGTCTCGAGTAGCTTGTTTTACTTCAGCAAAATTAGGTAACAGAGATTCACGATAAGGCTCGGCAATGACATCTTTCATCATAATCGCGGCAAGATTTTCCTGATGGGTATGGCAAGCATGCACAAAGCCACCTAAATGACGACCATGGGCAATCACGTTTTGTCGAGTATAGCTTTTCGGTAAAATTGCACGAGCTTCAGCAGTAGAAACTTCAATCCCTGGATAGGCTAACACCCAATACCAATTATCAAAAAATGGCAATTTTTGACAAATATTGCCGAGCGATTGCACCATAAATTGCACACCGCCAAGATAGCAAGGTGCGACGTTATCATAATGGATTGAACCAGAAATACGACCTTCCAATTCTCCCATCATTTCAAGCAATTCCATTTTCGAAAAAGGTTCATTATGAAACTGATTTAATGCCACTAATGCAGCAACAATAGAACAAGCACTAGAGCCTAAACCAGAGCCAATAGGCATATTTTTTTCGAGCGTTAAACGTAAAGGTTTAACATTTGCTCCGCGTAATTTTAATTGCTCGCTAAATAGCACATAAGCTTGGTAAACAATATTTTTTTGTGGTTCTTTCGGTAATTTACGAACAAAATAGCCCGCACTTTCTAACTCAAAACCACTTGAAATAGATTCTATTTGAACCACATCGCCTAACAAAGAACCATCAATAGGAGAGATCGCAGCACCTAAAGTATCGAAACCTACGCTAATATTCGCGCTAGATGCAGGAGCGTAAATTCTTAACATTGGAAATCCTTATTAATGTTGTAATGTTCTTAAAATATCTGCAAAGATACCTGCCGCAGTAACTGCATTACCTGCGCCATAACCACGTAATAAAAGTGGAATCGGTTGATAATAACGAGTATAAAATGCCAAGGCATTTTCACCATCTTTCACTTTATAAAGTGGATTATTCAGATCTACCGCAACGATGGATACTTTGCATTTTCCTTCACTAATTTTTCCAACATAACGCAATACTTTGCCTTCTGCTTTAGCTGTGGCAACGCGAGTTTTAAACTCCTTGTCAAGCTGTGGCAACATTGCCATAAACTCATCTGCAGATTTTCCTTCAGAGAAGCCTTTCGGCAATACACCTTCAACTTCAACATCTGAAAGTTCAAGTTCAATTCCCGCTTCACGAGCAAGAATTAATAATTTGCGCGCTACATCTTGTCCAGAAAGATCATCTCGAGGATCTGGCTCAGTAAAGCCTTTTTCACGCGCAAGTGCGGTTACTTCTGAAAGAGAAAGTCCTTCTTCCAACTTACCAAAAATAAAGGAAAGCGAGCCAGATAAAATCCCTTCAAAATATTCAAGCTCATCACCTGCTGCAAGTAAGTTTTGGAGATTTTCAATAACTGGCAAGCCCGCACCTACATTGGTTTCATATAAAAATTTATGCTGGCTTGCTTGGGCATTTTGGCGTAACTCATTGTAATAAACTAATTCTCGTGTATTCGCTTTTTTGTTTGGCGTAACCACATGGAAACCTTCTTTTAACGCACGAGCATAAAGCCCTGCTACAGATTCGGCTGAAGTACAATCTACAAATACTGGATTCACCACATGATGTAATTTAATGAAAGAAAGCAATACATCAAAATCTGATGGCTGAGTCGCATTTTCTAAATCGTTTTTCCAATCCTCTAAATTTAATCCATTTTCATCAAGCAACATACGGTTGGAATTCGCAATAGCACAAACTCGAATTTCAACATTCTTCTTTGCTAGATACTCCTTTTGACGCTTTACCTGCTCTATTAATTCTCCGCCTACTCCACCAACGCCCACTAAAAACATATCCACGACTTTTTTATTATTGAAAAGCGCCTGATGGGTAGCCTTCACCGCTTCAATGGCTTTATTTTGCGGCACAACCGCAGAAATTGAACGTTCGCTAGATCCTTGTGCAATCGCCACAATGCTAATGTTTGCCTGCGCTAATGCCGAGAAGAAACGAGCAGCAATGCCTTTCGCTTGCTTCATTCCATCGCCCACAACAGAAATAATGGATAAATCTTTAATCACTTCAATTGATTCTAATTGATGTTCATTTAATTCATTAGCAAACTCCGTTTCTAGTACGGTTTTCGCTACTTCTGCAGATTTCACAGGCACACAGAAACTAATACTATATTCAGACGAAGACTGAGTAATTAAAATAACTGAAATGCCTGCGCCTGACATGGCTGAAAATACGCGAGATGCCATGCCTACCATACCTTGCATACCGGGGCCTGACACATTAAACATCGCCAAATTGTCTAAGTTAGTGATACCTTTAACTTGCAAACTTTCTGATTTCACATTGCCATCAATAATCGAACCTGGCGCAGAAGGATTTCCTGTATTTTTAATGACACAAGGAATATTTTGTGGCAACAATGGCCCAATCGTACGAGGATGAATCACTTTCGCACCGAAATAAGAGAGTTCCATCGCTTCACGATAAGAAAGCGTTGGTAATAAACGTGCATCAGGCACTAAACGCGGATCGCAAGTATAAACGCCGTCCACATCGGTCCAAATTTCGCATACACTTGCGCCTAAACAAGCGGCTAAACAGGCGGCAGAATAGTCTGAGCCATTACGACCGAGCAATACCAACTCGCCTTTTTCATTACCCGCAGTAAAACCTGCCATCAGCACCACTTTATCTTTTGCAATACTTGCTGCATCAACACGTTTTGTTGATTCTTCAATTTCAACTGAAGACTCAAGATAACCGCCTTTTGCTAATAATTGCTTGACTGGATCCACAATATGTACGCTATAGCCACGTGCTTCAAACCAAGCTTTCATCATTGCAATAGAAAGTTTTTCCCCACGGCAATCAATGGTCGCTTTAACTGCATCTTCTACTTTTCCTGCCTGACGAATTTCTTCTAATAATCCTTTGATTTGAGCAAATTCAGCATCAATAAGTGCCTTGGTGCCATTTAAGTCGAATTGATTATTTTCGGCATGTAAGCCATTAATGATGTTATAGAAAATTTCGATTGCTTCGTTGAAATGCGTATCGGTTGATTGATTTAATGCAGCTTTTTCAGAAAGGGCGACGAGATGGTTGGTTATTTTGGCTGGTGCTGATAAAACACCTGCAGCCTGCTCTTCTAAATGAGCTTGCTCGATCAATTTCGCCGCTTGGGAAAAACGTTCCGGATTTGCAAGCGAAGTGCCGCCAAATTTAAGTACGCGCATAATTGGTTCTCCTAGATATTGTGTTTTTAAATTTATAAAAAAACCCGCTATTCAGTTGAATCGCGGGTTTTCTGTATCTTGTTTTTGCTGCACTAACCCGCACCATTAATCATAATAATGGTCATCATAATGGCGGTAATCGTGCTAATGATTACGGATAAAGTGCGGTTATTTTTCATTGTGTTTTATCTTGAAAAATGAATGCGTAAAGAAATACCGAAATTTCCCGAGCTTGTCAAACAGAAAGTGACAAATTTTTCAGAAATTTTCTTAGTCAATAAATTTCGTGTAAACTAACCGCACTTTTTTATAAAGGAAAACCTATGAATATCCAGCATAATCTCAACCTAATTCAGCAAAAAATTGAAACGGCTTGTAAAGAAAAAAATCGCAATCAAAATACCGTAAAATTACTTGCCGTATCTAAGACCAAACCTATTTCTGCTATTCTTTCGGCTTATCAAGCGGGACAAACGGCTTTTGGGGAAAATTACGTGCAAGAGGGGGTAGAAAAGATCCAATATTTTGAGTCTCAAAATATAAACCTTGAATGGCATTTTATCGGCCCATTACAATCAAATAAAACCCGTCTCGTTGCAGAACATTTTGATTGGATGCAAACGCTTGATCGAGCAAAAATTGCAGATCGTTTAAATGAACAACGACCGACCAACAAGGCTCCATTGAATGTATTAATTCAGATTAATATCAGCGATGAAGAAAGTAAATCAGGTATTCAACCTGAGGAAATGCTAACACTAGCAAAACACATCGAAAATTTACCGCACTTATGCCTACGTGGCTTAATGGCAATACCCGCACCAACCGATAAAATTGCTGAACAAGAAGCCGTGTTCAGAAAAATGTCAGACCTATTTGAACAACTTAAACAAGCCTTACCCAATCAACAAATTGATACACTTTCTATGGGAATGACGGATGATATGCCGAGCGCAATAAAATGCGGTTCTACAATGGTACGCATTGGCACTGCGATTTTTGGTGCGAGAAATTATTCAACATCACAAAATAAATAATCATGGAATAAGGCTCGAATTTAAAACAAGCCTTATTTCTTAATGAAATTTAAATGCCAGTACTCTCGCCACATTTTGAGCGGTAGAAATTAAATTTTGTTCGCCTTGTTTGAGAATATCCGATAAATCGCCAAGTTGGTGAATAATAGGGAACACCGCATCAATACCGTGATCAAACACCACATCATAATCTTCACGCAAACACCCTGCGATGGCGATCACTGGCTTATTGAACTGTTTTGCCGTACGCGCCACACCAATTGGCGTTTTACCCATAATACTTTGTGCATCTATTCGCCCTTCACCCGTAATCACTACATCAGCATCTTTTACATAGTCAATTAAATGTAACCGGTCTAACACAATTTGTATGCCTGCTTTCAGTTGTACGCTTGGTAATAATAGCAAGCCACCACCCATACCACCAGCAGCACCTGCGCCAGCCTGATCACGAATTTGTTTACCGCAATCGCGTTCGGCAATTTCAGCAAAATGCGAAAGTGCAGCATCAAGTTGTTTCACCATTTCAGGCGTTGCGCCTTTTTGTGGTCCAAAAATGGCAGATGCGCCACATTCACCACAGAGCGGATTATTCACATCGCACGCTACTTCAATGTGAACTTGTTGCAAACGTGGATCTAATTGTTGAACGTCAATCTTCACAATATTTGCTAGCTCTGCTCCACCAAAACCGATAGGCTTATCTTGCGAATCTAAACATTGCATCCCTAGTGCTTGCAACATTCCTACACCACCATCGTTGGTTGCGCTACCGCCAATGCCAAGAATGAAACTCTCCACGCCTAAATCTAATGCCAGTTTAATCAACTCCCCTGTGCCGTAACTGGTGGTAAGCAAGGGATTGCGTTTTTCAGTCGGAACAAGATGTAAACCAGAAGCTGCTGCCATTTCGATAATCGCGGTTTTTCCATCTCCCGATAAACCGAAGAAACTTTTCACTTTGTCACCCAAAGGCGCGGTGACTTCACATTCAATGAGCTTGCCTTGCGTGGCATCCACAAGGGATTGAACTGTACCTTCGCCCCCATCTGCCATTGGCAATTTTACATAGTCCGCATCGGGGAATACACGTTTGAAGCCTGTTTCAATGGCGGTAGCGACTTCAAGTGCGGTCAAACTTTCTTTAAAAGAATCAGGTGCAATCACAAATTTCATAACAACTCCTAGAATTTAAATACGCCAAAAATTAAGGTAGAAACGATGGTCATCATCAAACCGACCGCACTTTCATAAGGAATAAGTTTTAAACGTTCTTTGATATCCATATTCACACTACCGCCTGTAGCATGGAAGAAAGAACCATGTGGCATATGATCAAATACGGTCGCCCCTGCATGAATCATTGCTGCACCAGCAAGACTGCTAACACCAAGTTCTAACAAGGTACTACTGAACACATTGGATGCCACCGCAGTACCTGCCGTGGTAGAAGCTGTCGCTAAAGACATCAACACCCCTGAAATTGGTGCAAGAATGTATGATGGCAAACCTGAATGTTCCAAACCTTGAATCAATACTTCTTTTAAACCAGAATTAGCAATGATGCCAGCAAGCGCGCCTGTACCAAGTAACATAATTGCCACGGGTGTCATTTTACTCAATCCATTGATAGCATAACTATTTATATTGCGAAGTTTGCCCATACAAAGCGCACCAATCAAACCACCTAACGGCAATGCAATTAATGGATCAACTTTAATATCAAACAATGGACGAAGTGCCAATAGCAAAATTGCCACTAAAGGTGCGACAAGTGCGGTCAGAAATGAAGGTAAATTTTGCGTTTCAAGCACGATTACCTCTTTGTCAGTCACTTTAGAACCTTTGTTGATTAAGCGTTTTGCTAAGAAGTAGGTGAGAATCAAACCAAATAGCGCGGGAATTATACCAGCCATCATCACGGAAGTGAGTGGCAAATGAAAAGTATCTGCTGCCGCAATGGCATTTGGGTTTGGCGACATAATATTACCAGCTTTACCACCGCCAATCATGGCGAGCAAAATTGCAGCTTTCGATAAATCGCTGCGACGCGATAACGCTAAAGCAATTGGTGAAACAGTAATCACTGCCACATCCACGAACACACCCACCGCAGTTAAAATCATCGTCGCTAGTGCCAAGGCGAGTAAAGCTCGAGTTTCACCCAATTTATTAGTAATGGTTTCCGCGATGGAATTTGCTGCACCCGATTCAATCAGCACGCCTGCCAACACACCAGCAGCTAAGATACGCATAACCGCAGTAGTAATACCCTGTGCGCCACCGATCATTAGGCTCACTGTTTGCGATAAATCCGCACCACCAATTAAGCCTCCAACCAAAGCTCCCACCAACATACCATAAGCTGGTGAGACTTTTTTCAAAATGAGGAAGATAGCAACGATTAAAGCCACCAACGCACCTATTGCTGAGACTGTTGTCATTTTTTCTCTCCTATAAAAATTAAAACCAAGGAGATTATTTCTGTTTTATAGGGAAAATGCTTTATTAGAGCAAACAAAAAGTGCGGTTAAAAATCATCAAACTTTGTAAAGTTATACAACCTCAATGTTCTAACAACGTTCCGAGATAGAGCGTTAATTTATCATCTATCTTATTGAAAAATAAGCCAGTTATTTGCTCTATTTTGTTCAATCGATAACGCAAAGTATTCGGGTGAACAAATAATTTTTCCGCAGTGAGATAAAGATCACAATTTGATAAAAAATATTGTTGAAGGGTTTTATAAAGTATCGCATTTTCTTCTGAGAAAAGGGGAGAAAGGGGTTTTATCAATTCGTTCCCTTGCCAAGAATGGGATAATCCAGCAAGTAACACAGGCAATCGATTCTCATCAAACACATAAATACCTTTGCGTGGATGATGTTTTAATCCATAAGAAAGCGTGCTTTGCGCACTTTGAAAAGACAAGGGAAGCTGCTCAAAAAGCGGTAGATTTAGACAAGCGCCTACAGCAATTTTATAATCTTGTTTTGAATAATCTGCAGGTAAAAGCGTTTTCATTTGAGCAGAAAGTACGGTGGAGTTTTGCCAAGTCTTTAAGACCACAACCTGATCAAGGGACAAAATTGCCACATCCTGTGCAAATTCAGACTGTTCCAAATAATTGATCAGATGCTGTAAATTATCCAGGGCTGGATTAAGTAACTTAATCAATACAACCACACGAGATTTATTTAAATCAAAAGAAAAAAATTTCGCCTGCTGTTCCATCTTTTTCCAATTCAAATTGCAATGTAATAATTGCAAAATAAATTCTTCTTTGTAACGACGATGCCAGCTTTCTTGTTCGAGTAAAGCCTGTTGTTCCACAATAAGTTCTGCGGTCATTTTCACTAGTTCGGCATATTGTTTCACCTGAGTTGGCTCACCAGAAATCCCCACCACTCCAATATTTTTGCCTAAATAATGAATCGGTAAATTAATCCCTGGTTGCGCTTCAAAATTCCATTTTTGTGCCAACGCTTGATCAATCTCTACCACACGATTTTCCCGCAACGCCAACACCGCTCCTGTGTGCCGTTGATTCAAACGCGTTGAATTTCCCGACGCAATGATCACACCGTCGTGATCCATTACATTTACAGAGTGATGAATGATCTTCATTGCACGTTTAACAATTTTTTTGGCAGTGTATTTGTCAAGTTGCATATTTGTAATAAAGAAGATAAATGAAGATAAAATATTGAGAAAAAGAAAGTTAGTCAAATATTGTTTTATCTGCAAGAAAAGACGGGAGACTATTCTCCCGCACTGCGTTTTTATCGCTATAATGTTTTATTCTGAACTTGAACATATCCCATAATTAATGCCAAAATCCCTAGTGGAAAAATGAGATCTATTACAGAACCATCATTTCCCCAAATCAAGAATAGCTTTGATGAAAATAAGTAAAATCGGTAAGACAATAGGAATACTCACGACATAGCCCGTAATGGCTAATGCCCATTCTTCCTTTTTCTTACCTAGAAATTTGATAAAACTGAACGCCATTTTTTCAGCAACTGGGCAGATTGAAGTTTCACCATGTAAAGGTTCTCGAATAATGCTACTTACAAAGGAAGAAGTCGCTTTATTTGGTTTTCCTGGACGGATACAAATTGTGAGCAGGCGAACACAGAGACCATCAACAAAACCTTTTCTTGTATAGTCATTAATAAGTAATTCACTCATTGCTTTTTGTGCACCATAAGTCGATTGTGGCGTTACAGCAGTAGAATCCTGAATAATTTCTGGTAAATCACCACCAAATACAGCAAGTGAACTAGAAAAAATAAAACGAATTTTAGTATCAGATTCATCAAAATATGAGAAAGTGGCGACATTCCATATTTGTCCACTAACAAATTTTGATCACATAATTT
Organism: Haemophilus sp. HMSC071C11; assembly: GCF_001837655.1. NCBI lineage: Bacteria > Pseudomonadati > Pseudomonadota > Gammaproteobacteria > Pasteurellales > Pasteurellaceae > Haemophilus > Haemophilus sp. HMSC071C11. Next base: position 121,638 of record NZ_KV833404.1, read on the forward strand.
GCGACAAAAATCTTGTTGAATCTGCACAGAATGGCATTAGAGAATTAAATATTAATTTAACTATCGTATAAATAAATTAATATAAATGATCTGCACCCCAAAACTAAACAAATAAGCTTACTCATTAAGGTGCAAATCAAAGTGCGGTTCGTTTTTATATTATTTTTGGCTACATACAGCAATAAAATGTAATTTATGTTCAGGATCATTAAAGGTTTTGAACATTCTTTTAAATTGCTCACGATTTTCCGCTTTCATCGCATTACGGATGATTTTTAACGTACCGAAAATTCCTTCATCATAAATCATTCCTTTTGGAGAAAGTAATGTCATCTCACCAGAGAAAGTATCAACATATCTAAAGCCACTTTCTTGGAATATGCCTTTCCATCCATCTTTCGTTAATGGCGTGACAGTCACATTAATCGCTTTGCGCATATTTTCTAGAATAGTTTGATGATCATTCCCCACCAGCATAACATCGTGAGTAAGCAATAAACCATTGGGTTTTAACACTCGAAAATATTCTGCAATGGCTTTTTTCTTCGCTTCCACGGGTAACATTGTGAGCATCGCTTCATTGATGACAATATCAAAACTTTCATCCTCGAAAGGCAACTTCATCGCATTCGCACGCTGTACATGAATTTTTTCTTGCAAGCCATTTGCTTCAATATTTGCTTGTGCTTTTGCTAACGCATTTTCATCTAAATCAACACCTTCAATATGACAACCAAATTGTTTCGCCAATCCAATTGCAGTCGTCCCCATATTACAGGCAACCTCTAACACTTTTTTATCTTGGCTAAAATCGCCATTAGCAATTAACCAATCTGTCGCTTTTTTACCGCCTGGACGCAAACGCGTTTTACCCAAACGTGCAAGAAAATTATGCCCTACTTCATCTTTTGCCATTTTTATCTCCTAGTAATTAACTTGGTTTTTATATTATAGATAAAAATGATAACTATTAAAATGATAGATTAAATAAATTAAGGCGGAATAATTGTTCCGCCTTTTTCTCTTATTTCTTCAATGCTTTTTTCAATTCAATTTATTCCTTTGAAGATAACAAAACTTACATACCGAAACGCTTTACTCAATATGTAAAAACATTGGTAGAAGGCGCAAATCAGTATATTGGTGCTGGAAATATGTATAACGGCGACGTAGAAGATTTGAATAAACCGCATCTTTATATGATGTCTCAAATGGAAAAACCGACAACTAAAGCTGAGTTGAAATCAGCATTACAAGGCTATTTAATTCAAAATAAATATCAAGATATGAATAACAATGATAAATTGATTGATGAAACTTATGATTGCACTGAGTTGTTTAATGCACTTTGTGATGTATTAACAAGATTAGGCTATATCCAGCCTGTAAACCTATAATCTATGTATGGTTCGTTTAATGTACCGTTTTGTTTTTCATCTAAATATCAATTTAAATTGAGAACTATTTGCATTTAAATAAAATTAGGCATAGAATAGCCACAATTCAGGCTGAACTGAATAATTTGCACTCAACATAAGGAGCTTTTCAATGCAATTTAAACATTTCAAACTTGCTACCCTTGCGGCAGCACTTGCTTTTTCTGCTAATAGTTTTGCTGATATTACCGTTTATAATGGTCAGCACAAAGAAGCCGCTACGGCTGTGGCAAAAGCCTTTGAACAGGAAACAGGCATTAAAGTTACGCTAAATAGCGGGAAAAGTGAGCAACTTGCAGGTCAATTAAAAGAAGAAGGCGATAAAACACCAGCCGATGTTTTCTATACTGAACAAACAGCGACTTTTGCCGATCTTTCTGAAGCAGGGCTTTTAGCACCAATTTCAGAACAAACCATTCAACAAACCGCACAAAAAGGCGTACCACTTGCACCGAAAAAAGACTGGATTGCATTAAGTGGCCGTTCTCGCGTAGTGGTTTACGATCACACTAAATTATCTGAAAAAGATATGGAAAAATCAGTGCTTGATTATGCAACACCAAAATGGAAAGGCAAAATCGGTTATGTATCAACTTCTGGCGCGTTCTTAGAGCAAGTTGTTGCGTTAAGCAAAATGAAAGGGGACAAAGTTGCGCTTAATTGGTTAAAAGGTTTAAAAGAGAACGGAAAACTTTACGCTAAAAATAGTGTGGCATTACAAGCGGTTGAAAATGGCGAAGTACCTGCTGCGTTAATCAATAACTATTATTGGTATAACCTAGCAAAAGAAAAAGGCGTGGAAAACCTAAAAAGCCGTCTTTATTTTGTTCGCCACCAAGATCCAGGTGCGTTAGTTAGCTATTCAGGTGCAGCAGTATTGAAAGCTTCTAAAAATCAAGCTGAAGCACAAAAATTTGTTGATTTCTTAGCGAGTAAAAAAGGTCAAGAGGCATTAGTGGCAGCGCGTGCAGAATATCCGTTACGTGCTGATGTGGTTTCGCCATTTAATCTTGAACCTTATGAAAAATTAGAAGCACCAGTGGTGTCCGCAACAACAGCTCAAGATAAAGAACATGCGATCAAATTAATTGAAGAAGCTGGATTGAAATAATCCAAATATTGCGTGCGTGTATTTGAAAAAATTCACGCACGCGTTTACAATTCTCTAACAAAATTAACCGCTTGCGTGCGTGAACTGAAAGGTTCACATTCCTAAAAGGATTTAACTTTGCCTCGCAGACCGCCATTCTGGCTCACTTTACTTATCATCTTAATCGGGCTTCCGTTATGTTTGCCGTTTCTGTATGTCATTTTTCGTGCGACAGAAGTGGGATTAACGCGAAGTGTTGAGCTATTGTTTCGCCCTCGAATGGCTGAATTATTAAGCAATACAATGCTTTTAATGGTTTGTGTAACTATCGGAGCTATTTCACTTGGCACGCTTTGTGCTTTTTTACTTGAACGTTATCGCTTTTTCGGTAAAGCTTTTTTTGAAGTGGCGATGACGTTACCCCTTTGTATTCCCGCCTTTGTAAGTTGTTTTACTTGGATCAGCCTCACATTCCGCGTTGAGGGTTTTTGGGGAACAATTGGTATTATGACATTAAGTTCATTTCCTTTGGCTTATTTGCCCGTTTCCGCTATATTAAAAAGACTTGATCGTTCTCTTGAAGAAGTAAGCCTTTCGCTTGGTAAAAGCCCTGTGTATACCTTTTGGTATGCTATTTTCCCGCAACTTAAACCCGCCATTGGTAGTAGTATCTTACTAATTGCTTTACATATGTTGGTCGAATTTGGTGCAGTGTCAATTTTAAATTATCAAACCTTTACCACTGCCATTTTCCAAGAATATGAAATGTCTTTTAACAACAGCACTGCTGCATTATTATCCGCCGTTTTAATGGCGATTTGTATACTTATTGTTTTTGGGGAAATTTTCTTTCGTGGAAAACAAACCCTTTACCACAGTGGAAAAGGTGTTACGCGTCCTTATCTCGTAAAAACACTTTCCTTTGGAAAACAATGTTTAACCTTCGGATTTTTCTCTAGCATATTCATTTTAAGCATTGGCGTGCCTGTGATTATGTTAATTTACTGGCTTATTGTGGGAACTTCACTCGAAAGTGCGGGTGATTTTTCAGAATTTTTATCGGCATTCAGCAATTCATTTATCATTTCAGGCTTAGGCGCATTGCTTACCGTAATGTGTGCCTTGCCATTAGTTTGGGCAGCTGTTCGTTACCGTAGTTATTTAACGATTTGGATCGACCGCTTGCCATATCTATTACACGCTGTGCCAGGCTTAGTCATTGCCTTATCATTAGTCTATTTTTCCATCCATTACGCTAACGACCTATATCAAACCTTTTTTGTGATTATCATTGCCTACTTTATGCTCTATTTGCCAATGGCACAAACTACATTAAGAGCGTCTTTAGAGCAACTTTCCGATCAAATTGAAAAAGTCGGACAAAGTCTTGGGCGAAGCCCTTTCTATATTTTTCGCACCTTGACGCTACCAGCCATATTACCAGGTGTGGCCGCCGCATTTGCTTTGGTTTTTTTGAATTTAATGAAAGAGCTTACCGCGACGCTTTTGCTCACATCAAATGATATTAAAACCTTATCCATTGCTGTGTGGGAACATACCAGCGATGCGCAATATGCTGCCGCCACCCCTTATGCGTTAATGCTCGTTCTTTTTTCGGGTATTCCTGTATTTTTATTGAAAAAATATGCGTTTAAATAAAATGATAAATAATCCGTTATTAACCGTTAAAAATCTCAATAAATTTTTTAATGAACAACAAGTTCTGCACGATATTTCATTCAGCTTACAACGCGGAGAAATCCTCTTTTTACTTGGTGCTTCAGGCTGTGGCAAAACTACATTATTACGTGCCATTGCAGGATTTGAACACCCCAATACTGGCGAAATTTGGCTAAAAGAGCGGTTAATTTTTGGCGAGAATTTTAATCTTCCAACGCAACAACGTCATCTCGGTTATGTGGTGCAAGAGGGCGTACTTTTTCCTCACTTAAATGTCTATCGCAACATTGCTTACGGATTAGGCAACGGCAAAGGAAAAAATAGCGAAGAAAAAACGCGGATTGAACAAATAATGCAACTAACGGGTATTTTTGAACTGGCGGATCGCTTTCCACATCAACTTTCAGGCGGACAACAACAACGCGTAGCATTGGCGCGTGCTTTAGCCCCTAATCCAGAACTGATTTTATTAGACGAGCCTTTCAGTGCCTTAGACGAGCATCTTCGCCAACAAATTCGCCAAGAGATGCTCCAAGCACTTCGCCAAAGCGGTGCTTCCGCAATTTTCGTTACTCACGACCGTGATGAATCCTTACGCTACGCTGATAAAATCGCCATTATTCAGCAAGGTAAAATTTTACAAATCGATACGCCACGCACCCTTTATTGGTCGCCTAATCATCTTGAAACAGCAAAATTTATGGGGGAAAGTATTGTTTTGCCTGCAAATCTACTCGATGAAAATACCGCTCAATGCCAATTAGGCAATATTCCTATAAAAAATAAATCAATCTCACAAAATCAAGGTAGGATTTTGCTTCGTCCAGAACAATTTAGCCTGTTTAAAACATCAGAAAATCCAACCGCACTTTTTAATGGACAAATAAAACAAATTGAATTTAAAGGAAAAATTACCTCCATTCAAATTGAAATTAATGGCTACGCAATATGGATTGAGAACGTTATTTCTCCCGATTTATCTATTGGCGATAATTTGCCTGTTTATTTACATAGAAAAGGGCTTTTTTACGCTTAACAATAAAGCCTTATCTTCACGATAAGGCTTATTCTTAAACAATATATTCGGAAAAAATTTGTTCAAGATGTGATATTAAACAGTCTGCGCCTAAAATATTTTCCCCTTTCCACGCCTGTTGCAAAATCTCTGGAGAAAATTGCTGGCTTGCCAATTCAGCTAACGGCAAATAACTGATATGCCAAGGCTCCCGCCCCACTTTCTTATTGGACTGCATATTCATAAAAGGCAAAGCAAAATCAAAGTGCGGTAAATTTTCGGCAAGAAATTCACTCAATTCAAAGAAGTAGCCGCCTTTTTCATATTCCCAAGGCTCCAGTTGTAAAGATTGCCCTTGTGGCAAAAGATCAGGATCAAAAATATCCACTTCCGTTCCCCAATGATGACGGCTCGCCCCCGGCAATGCAGACCAACGTAAAATCGCCTGACATTTTTGCCAGTCATCTAATTGGTTCAAATCTAATGCCTTTCCTGCATCATCGTGTACTTTTCGCTCGCCCTTAAATTTACTGTTCCAAATAAGTTTTTGGCGTTCAAAATCACGAAAACTGCTCGCAGGCTGTAAATTAAAGCCATTTTTTGCCGCACTTTGTTGCAAAGCTTGAAATGCTTGCATAGCTTGTGTTTGCAAAAAATGATTTGATGAATGAGTTGTGGGTAAATTGACTAAATGCTCACGAGACTTTCCTGTAAGCATTTCTAGGGTTAATTTCATTTTAGCTATCCAATAAATTCACTAACATTTTGTGATAAATTTCACCGCACTTGCCAAGATCTTCTATACTGACACATTCATTGACTTTATGAATGGTTGAATTTAACGGACCAAATTCCACTACTTCTGCGCCCATCAATGCAATAAAACGACCGTCTGACGTGCCACCACCTGTTTCAGCCTTTGGCGTTATGCCTATGGTTTCCTCAATAGCGGAGGTTATCGAATCTAATAATTTACCTGGTTTTGTTAAAAAGGGTTTGCCTGATAAATTCCATTCAATACGATATTTCAAATTGTGTTTTTCTAGCATTTCAGCGACTTTTTGCTTAATGATTTCATCCGTGACTTCTGTGCAATAACGCAAATTAAACTGAATATATAATTCAGCAGGAATTACATTATTACTTCCCGTACCCGCGTGAATGTTAGCAATTTGTAGGCTTGTTGGCGGGAAAAATTCATTGCCTTTATCCCATTGGTAAGTCGTTAATTCTTGCAAGAATGGGGCTGCTTTATGGATTGGGTTTTCAGCTAAATGCGGATAGGCTACGTGTCCTTGAATACCTTTAATATAGAGATTTCCTGTAATTGAGCCGCGGCGACCATTTTTGACAACATCGCCTAAGTTTTTAGCACTCGATGGCTCTCCAACCATACAATAAGTAATTTTTTCATCACGCGCCATTAACGTCTCAACCACGCGTATAGTTCCATCTTTTGCGGCAGCCTCTTCATCAGAGGTAATCAATAATGCAATGGTGCCTTTATGATTAGGATTTGCTTTTACGTATTCTTCTGCCGCCACAATCATTGCTGCAAGGGAGCCTTTCATATCCGCCGCACCACGCCCATAAAGCATGCCATCAATAATCTCCGCAGAAAACGGCGGAGACGACCATTGATTTTCATCGCCAGTAGGCACAACATCCGTATGACCTGCAAAAGCAATAACTGGCTCGCTCGTTCCGTGTTTTGCCCACAAATTCAACGTGTCATTAAAAGGCATCCATTCAATTTGAAAACCTAGCTTTTCTAAACGTTCGGCAATAATTTGCTGACAGCCTTCGTCATTCGGGCTAATAGACGGGCGACGAATTAAATCTTGTGCCAACGAAACCACTTTTTCTCTCATAAAAACTCCTAAGAAAATAACCGCACTTTAAGCAAAAACAGCCTGATATTCCTTTTCATTAAAGCCAATTAATGCCTTTTCATCTTGTAAAATAATTGGGCGTTTAATTAAAGTTGGATTCTCAGCCAACACGGAAAGTGCGGTGGTTTTATCAAGGGAATTTTTAACTTGCTCATCCAAATTACGCCAAGTTGTACTGCGTTTATTCACTAACACATCCCAGCCAAATTGAGTTTCCGCTTGGGTTAAAAAATTCAAATCTAACCCATCAACACGGTAGTCGTGAAGTTTGTGTTCGATATTGTGATCCGCCAGCCATTTCAACGCTTTCTTCACTGTATCGCAATTTTTAATGCCGTAAACTGTAATCATATTTCACCTAAAAAAGAAAAATCCTCAATCTAATCAGACTGAGGATTTTAACCCTTATACTACTTCATCTCAAATGAATTAACCTAACAACTTATTGATACGTTTAATAAACGCAGCTGGATTTTCCAAAGATCCGCGCTCTGCTAACATAGCTTGTTCAAGCAACAGTTCCACCCAATCAGCAAATTCAGTTTCATCTGCAATATCAGCCACTTTTTTCACTAAATAGTGTTCTGGATTCAGTTCAAATGTGTATTTTACTTCTGGTACAGGTTGCCCTGCGGCTGCAAACAATTTCGCCATTTGGGTCGTCATTTGATCGTTATCCGTAGAAACCACCGCTGGTGTATCCGTTAAATTGTGAGTTAAACGCACCGTTTTCACACGTTCGCCAAGCAAGTTTTTCACACGCTCAATAAAACTACCAAAGGCTTTATCTTGTTGTTTTTGTGTTTCAGATTCTTTATCCGCTAAATCGCCTAAATCCAAATCTGCTTTCGTGATACTTTGTAATTGTTTACCGTCAAATTCAGTTAAATAGCTTAACATCCATTCATCAATACGATCGGAAAGTAATAAAACCTCAATGCCTTTTTTATTGAATAATTCCAAGTGTGGGCTATTTTTCGCTGCAACATAACTATCCGCTGTAATGTAATAGATAGCTTTTTGCCCCTCTTTCATACGCAAGATGTAATCTTCTAAAGAGACAGTTTGCTCACTACCATCATTATGTGTCGAAGCAAAACGCAATAACTTTGCGATAGTTTCTTTGTTAGCAAAATCTTCTGCAGGGCCTTCTTTTAAGACTAAACCAAACTCTTTCCAGAATTTAAGATATTTTTCTGCATCATCTTTTGCTAATTTTTCTAGCATTTGTAATGAACGCTTAGTTAATGCTTTGCGTAGTGCAGCCGTAATTTTGTTATCCTGTAAAATTTCACGAGATACATTTAATGGCAAGTCATTACTATCGATTAAACCACGCATAAAACGTAGATAATTCGGCATAAATTGCTCAGCATCATCCATAATAAATACACGTTGAACATAAAGTTTTAAGCCGTGTTTATGTTCGCGATTAAATAAATCCCAAGGTGCTTTAGCTGGTACATAAAGCAAACTAGTATATGCTTGATTTCCTTCCACTTTGTTATGCGCCCAAGTCACAGGATCAACAAAATCATGGCTTAAGTGTTTGTAAAACGCTTTGTATTCCTCATCGGAAACATCATTTTTAGAACGCGTCCAAAGGGCATCAGATTTATTGATTTTTTCCCATTTTTCGCCGCACTCTTTGCCCTCATCATCGTATTCTTTCGTCAGCATTTCCACTGGCAAGCCAATATGGTCAGAATATTTACCAATAATTTCACGCAAACGCCATTCATTTAAAAATTCTTTTTCATCTTCACGTAAATGTAAAATCACATCTGTACCACGAGATTTTTTCTCAATATCCGCCACAGAATATTCGCCTTCGCCCGCAGATTCCCAAAGCACAGCTTTATCCGCCTCTTCGCCAGCCGCTCTAGTTTTTACAGTCACTTTATCTGCCACAATAAAAGCAGAATAAAAACCCACACCAAACTGCCCAATAAGCTGGCTATTTTTTGCTTGATCTTGGCCAAGTGCGGTTAAAAATTCTTTTGTTCCTGATTTTGCAATCGTCCCCAAATGATCGATGACTTGCTCACGAGTCATACCAATGCCGTTATCGCTAATTGTGATAGTGCCTTTATCCGCATCAAAGCTAACACGCACACGCAAGTCGCCATCGCCTTCATATAAAGCAGGGTTGGAAAGTGCTTTAAAGCGTAATTTATCTGCCGCATCAGAAGCATTAGAAATCAATTCACGTAAGAAAATTTCTTTGTTAGAGTACAAAGAATGAATCATTAATTGGAGTAGTTGTTTGACTTCAGATTGGAAGCCGCGAGTTTCTTGATTTTGTGACATAATTTTTTCCTTCATAAAGATAAAAATTGAACGTCACAGATATAAGAATAAAAAGAAAGATTTCAAGGGAAATTTAAGAGGAAAAGTGCGGTAAAAAACACAAGGAATTTAAACCGCACTTTAAATAAAAAATTTCTTATTTCCCCTTGATCGCTATAAATTTATATATATAATGAATTCTGTTTTAGATACTAGATAGTAATTTAATAGTAATGAAACTTGGCTAGTGCATTCCCCCACTCCTTTCGCACTAGCCATTTTTTTGGGAATTTTGTACCATATCCCGACTTTTTCCAATCAACGATCCATTATGAATAATCTCGAACTTGAACAACTCATTAATCAAAAACTTTCTTCTGATAAAATCAATGACTATGCACCCAACGGCTTACAAGTCGAAGGTAAAACAGAAATCAAAAAAATCATTACTGGCGTAACGGCGAGTCAGGCTTTAATTGATTACGCAATCAGCCAAAATGCTGATGCTATTTTAGTTCATCATGGCTATTTTTGGAAAAGTGAAACCCCTTGTATCCGAGGAATGAAAGGCAAGCGAATTAAAGCCCTTTTAGTGAACGACATTAATTTATATGGCTATCATTTGCCATTAGATGTGCACCCAGAATTAGGTAACAATGCACAATTAGCCAAACTGCTCGACATTGAAAATTTACAACCATTAGAAAAAGGCACTGTGAGTATTCCTGTTTGGGGCGAATTAAAAGAACCGATGACAGGTAAAGACTTTGCAGAAAAAATAGAAAAAGTGTTAAATCGAAAACCGTTAATTTGCATTGAAAACGGACCGCACTTAATCCGAAAAATTGGCATCTGCACTGGTGGCGGACAAGGTTATATTGATCTTGCTGCAGAACAAGGCTGCGACGCATTTATTACAGGGGAAGTGTCAGAACAAACAATCCATTCTGCCCGTGAGCAAGGATTGCATTTCTTCTCTGCAGGTCATCACGCAACAGAACGCTATGGCATCAAGGCATTAGGCGAATGGTTGGCGAAAGAATATGGCTTTGACGTAGAATTTAAAGATATAGATAATCCAGCATAAAATACAAAAGTGCGGTAAAAATATTTCTTTTTTACCGCACGCTTTCTTCTCTATAAGATCCTACAATCATAACTAATAACAATTAGCTTCCTTTAATAAAAGAAAAAATTGAATGCCCATTAAAAATAAGCAACAATACCCAAAAAATTTCATAATATTAAGTGGGAACAAATATGGAGCATTCTGTTCATAACAAACTGGTTTCTTTTATTTGGAGTATTGCAGACGATTGTCTGCGCGATGTGTATGTGCGCGGTAAATATCGTGATGTGATTTTACCGATGTTTGTGCTTCGTCGTTTGGATACTTTACTTGAGCCAAGCAAAGATGCCGTATTGGAAGAAATGCGTTTTCAAAAAGAAGAATTGGCATTCACCGAATTGGATGACCTTCCCCTTAAAAAAATTACCGGTCATGTTTTTTATAACACCTCAAAATGGACATTAAAATCCCTCTATCAAACCGCCAGCAATACGCCGCAGTATATGCTGGCCAATTTTGAAGAATATCTTGATGGTTTCAGCACCAACATTCATGAAATCATCAACTGCTTCAAGCTGCGTGAACAAATCCGCCATATGTCCCATAAAAATGTTTTGCTGAGCGTGTTGGAAAAATTTGTATCGCCCTATATCAATCTTACCCCTAAAGAACAACAAGACCCTGAGGGCAACAAATTACCAGCGCTGACCAATCTGGGCATGGGCTATGTATTTGAAGAACTGATTCGTAAATTTAACGAAGAAAATAACGAAGAAGCTGGCGAACACTTTACCCCACGCGAAGTGATCGAGCTGATGACGCATTTAGTCTTTGATCCGCTCAAAGACCAAATTCCGGCCATTATTACGATTTACGACCCAGCTTGCGGCAGCGGTGGCATGCTGACCGAGTCGCAAAACTTTATTGAGCAAAAATATCCGCTATCTGAATCACAAGGCGAGCGTTCCATCTTTTTGTTTGGTAAAGAAACCAATGATGAAACCTATGCCATTTGTAAATCTGACATGATGATTAAAGGTGATAATCCCGAAAACATCAAAGTCGGCTCAACCCTTGCTACAGATAGCTTCCAAGGTAATCACTTTGACTTTATGCTTTCCAACCCGCCATATGGCAAAAGCTGGAGCAAAGATCAAGCCTATATCAAAGACGGCAATGAGGTTATCGACAGTCGCTTTAAAGTTACCTTACCAGATTACTGGGGCAATGTAGAAACCCTTGATGCTACCCCACGCTCCAGCGATGGACAGCTGCTATTCCTAATGGAAATGGTCAGCAAAATGAAATCGCCGAATGACAACAAAATCGGCAGCCGAGTGGCCTCCGTGCATAACGGCTCAAGCCTGTTTACCGGCGATGCAGGTTCAGGAGAAAGCAACATTCGTCGCCATATTATTGAAAAAGATTTGCTCGAAGCCATCGTACAGCTGCCTAACAACCTGTTTTATAACACAGGTATTACCACTTATATTTGGTTGCTGTCCAACAACAAACCTGAAGCACGCAAAGGCAAAGTTCAGCTCATTGATGCCAGCCTCTTATTCCGCAAATTGCGTAAAAACCTTGGCGATAAAAACTGCGAATTTGTACCTGAACATATCGCCGAAATTACCCAAAACTATCTTGATTTCACTGCCAAAGCGCGCGAAACCGACAGCCAAAATGAAGCAGTCGGCCTGGCTTCGCAGATTTTTGACAATCAAGATTTCGGCTATTACAAAGTCACCATCGAACGCCCGGATCGCCGTTCTGCCCAATTTACCGCCGAAAATATCTCGCCTTTACGGTTTGACAAGGCTTTGTTTGAGCCGATGCAATATCTTTATCGGCAATATGGCGAACAAATTTACAACGCCGGATTTTTAGCCCAAACCGAGCAAGAAATTACCGCTTGGTGCGAAGCGCAGGGCATAGCCTTAAACAACAAAAACAAGACCAAGCTGCTGGACGTCAAAACCTGGGAAAAAGCCGCCGCACTTTTTCAGACGGCATCAACCTTGCTCGAACATTTCGGCGAACAACAATTTGACGATTTCAACCAATTCAAACAAGCCGTGGAATGCCGTCTGAAAGCCGAAAAAATCCCCCTTTCTGCCACAGAGAAAAAGGCCGTTTTCAATGCCGTAAGTTGGTACGACGAAAATTCAGCCAAAGTGATTGCCAAAACACTCAAGCTCAAACCAAACGAATTGGACGCCCTTTGCCAACGCTACCAATGCCAAGCCGACGAGCTGGCAGACTTTGGCTATTACGCCACCGGCAAAGCAGGCGAATATATCCTATATGAAACGAGCAGCGACTTGCGCGACAGCGAATCCATACCGCTCAAACAAAATATCCACGACTATTTCAAAGCCGAAGTGCAAGCGCACATCAGCGAAGCATGGCTGAATATGGAAAGCGTAAAAATCGGCTATGAAATCAGCTTCAACAAATACTTCTACCGCCACAAACCATTACGCAGCCTTGCAGAAGTTGCCCAAGATATTTTGGCGTTAGAAAAACAGGCTGACGGCTTGATTAGTGAAATTCTAGAGGCTTAATAAAAAACAAACTATTAAGCAAGTTTTAATAGGTCTTAAGTAAGGAAATTCAAAATATATAACACATTGAAAAATAATGAATTTTACCTTTTAAGCAAGATTTGGCATGAAATAAGCAAGGAATAATAATGACAGAACCGCTTTCTAAAATTAACGGCATTATCACAAAAAATTATTTAGAGATGCAGCCGGAAAACCAATATTTTGAGCGCAAAGGACTAGGAGAAAAAGACATCAAGCCAACTAAAATAGCTGAAGAATTAGTTGGAATGCTCAATGCTGATGGCGGAGTTTTGGCTTTTGGTGTGGCAGATAATGGCGAAATCCAAGACTTGAATAGCCTTGGCGATAAATTAGATGATTATCGGAAATTGGTTTTCGATTTTATTGCACCGCCTTGTCGGATTGGACTGGAAGAAATTCTGGTTGATGGAAAATTAGTTTTCTTATTCCACGTAGAGCAAGATTTAGAGCGTATTTATTGTCGCAAAGACAATGAAAATGTGTTCTTACGTGTAGCAGATAGTAATCGAGGCCCTCTCACCAGAGAACAAATCAAAAATCTTGAATATGATAAAAATATCCGTCTATTTGAAGATGAAATAGTTCCTGATTTTAATGAAGAAGATTTAGATCAAGAATTATTAGAGCTATATAAAAAGAAAGTTAATTTTACCTCCGATAATATCTTAGATTTATTATACAAGCGAAATTTATTAACCAAAAAGGAAGGTTGTTATCAGTTTAAAAAATCAGCCATTTTACTCTTTTCTACCATGCCGGAACGTTACATTCCTTCAGCATCAGTCCGCTATGTTCGTTATGAAGGTACAGTAGCGAAAGTCGGTACTGAGCATAATGTGATAAAAGACCAACGTTTTGAAAATAATATTCCAAAGCTAATTGAGGAGCTGACCTATTTTTTAAGAGCCTCTTTAAGGGATTATTACTTTCTTGATGTCAATCAGGGAAAATTTATCAAAGTACCGGAATATCCTGAAGAAGCTTGGTTAGAAGGTGTTGTAAATGCGCTTTGTCATCGTTCTTACAATGTTCAAGGTAATGTTATTTATATTAAACATTTCGACGATCGTCTTGAAATTAGTAATAGTGGCCCTCTCCCTGCTCAAGTCACCATTGAAAATATTAAAACGGAACGATTCGCTCGGAATCCACGTATAGCACGAGTTTTAGAGGATCTTGGGTATGTCCGTCAGCTTAATGAAGGCGTTTCCCGTATTTATGAGTCAATGGAAAAATCATTATTGGCAAAGCCTGAATATAGAGAACAAAACAACAATGTTTATCTAACATTGCGCAACCGTGTTACCGCACATGAAAAAACGGTATCTACAGCCACTATGCTGCAGATTGAAAAAGAATGGACAAACTACAACGACACCCAAAAAGCCATTTTGCTTTATCTATTTACAAATGGTACGGCGATATTGTCAGAATTAGTTGACTATACAAAAATCAATCAGAATTCGATCCGAGCGTATTTAAATGCCTTTATTCAGCAAGGTATTATTGAAAGACAAAGTGTAAAACAGCGTGACCCCAATGCCAAATATGCTTTTAGAAAAGATTAAGCAAGGTTTATCGCTTGCTAAGCAAGGAAATTGACAATGCTTAACTTGCTGAAAAATAATGATTTTTATCTTTTAAGCAAGATTTGGCATGAAATAAGCAAGTTTTTTTATAGTTAAACGGACAACAAATTGCATCAATAAGAGCGGTCATATTTTAAGGATTTTTTGCAAATGAGACGATACGAGCGTTACAAAGATTCAGGTGTGGATTGGCTAGGGGAGGTACCGAGCCATTGGGAGTTAAAACGCTTGAAACAATTATTTGTTGAAAAAAAACATAAGCAAAGCCTGTCTCTTAATTGTGGAGCCATTAGTTTTGGTAAAGTTATTGAAAAATCGGATGATAAAGTAACAGAGGCAACAAAACGTTCATATCAAGAGGTGTTAAAAGGCGAGTTTTTAATAAATCCTTTAAACTTAAATTATGACCTAATTAGTTTGAGAATTGCTTTATCAGAAATAGACGTTGTTGTAAGTGCCGGTTACATTGTTTTAAAAGAAAAACAAATAATTAATAAAAAATACTTTTCGTATTTATTACATAGATACGATGTTGCATATATGAAATTATTAGGTTCAGGTGTAAGACAAACGATTAACTATGGGCATATTTCAGACAGTATTTTGGTTATTCCACCTCTCTCCGAACAACAAAAAATCGCACAATTCCTAGACGATAAAACCGCTAAAATCGATCAGGCGGTGGATTTGGCGGAAAAGCAGATTGCCCTGTTGAAAGAGCACAAGCAGATCCTGATTCAAAATGCCGTAACCCGAGGCTTAAACCCTGATGTGCCGTTAAAAGATTCCGGCGTGGAATGGATAGGGCAAGTGCCGGAGCATTGGGATGTGCAACGTTCAAAATTCATTTTCAAGAAAATAGAAAGAAAAGTGAATGAGGAAGACCAAATTGTTACTTGTTTTAGGGATGGGCAAGTAACTCTGAGAGCTAATCGAAGAACTGAAGGATTTACAAATGCGCTAAAAGAACACGGCTACCAAGGAATTAGAAAAGGTGATTTAGTTATTCACGCTATGGATGCTTTTGCAGGGGCAATTGGTATTTCTGATTCAGATGGTAAAGCAACACCAGTTTATTCCGTTTGTTTGCCTCATGATAAACAAAAAATCGATGTCTATTTTTACGCTTATTACTTAAGAAATCTTGCATTATCAGGATTTATTAGCTCCTTAGCTAAAGGAATTAGAGAGCGTTCAACAGATTTTCGCTATTCTGATTTTGCAGAATTATTACTACCTATTCCTCCATATTTAGAACAGCAAAAAATTGCCGACTACCTAGATAAACAAACCTCTAAAATTGATCGAGCAATCGCATTAAAAACAGCCCATATTGAAAAGCTGAAAGAATATAAAAGCGTGTTGATTAACGATGTGGTGACCGGCAAGGTGCGGGTATAGGTGTGAAAAGTGCGGTCAAAAAATCCGATGGATTTTGAATATCGGCGCGACAACTTGGGCGTAATGAATAAATTTAAAAAATTCACAAAAGGGTGAAAAATGGTTTCAGGAACTAAGGAAAAAGATTTAGAAATTGCCATCGAAAAAGCCTTAACTGGCACTTGGCGTGAAAACATGGAAAATAAGCTGGGCGAGCCGAAGGCTGAATACCTGCCGCGCCATCATGGTTTTAAACTGGCATTTTCACAGGATTTTGATGCGCAGTTTGCCATCGACACACGTCTGTTTTGGCAATTCCTGCAAACCAGCCAAGAGGCAGAACTTGCCCGTTTTCAACAACTCAACCCAAACGACTGGCAGCGTAAAATTTTGGAGCGATTAGACCGCCAAATAAAGAAAAACGGCGTGTTGCACCTGCTGAAAAAAGGCTTGGATATTGATAGCGCCCATTTTGATTTGCTCTACCCCGTTCCGCTTGCCAGCAGCGGCGAAAAGGTCAAGCAGCGTTTTGAACAGAATTTGTTTAGCTGTATGCGTCAAGTGCCTTATTCTGCCTCAAGCAATGAAACGGTGGATATGGTGCTGTTTGCCAATGGCTTGCCGATTATTGCCCTTGAGCTGAAAAACCATTGGACAGGTCAGACAGCCATTGATGCGCAAAAACAATACCTCAACCGTGATTTAAGCCAAACGTTGTTCCATTTCGGGCGTTGTTTGGCGCATTTTGCCTTAGATACGGAAGAAGCTTATATGACCACCAAATTGGCGGGGCCTGCTACGTTTTTCTTGCCGTTTAACTTGGGCAACAACTGCGGTAAGGGTAATCCGCCCAATCCCAATGGACACCGCACGGCGTATTTATGGCAAGAGGTGTTCGGCAAAGCAAGCCTTGCCAACATTATTCAGCATTTTATGCGCTTAGACGGTTCAACCAAAGATCCGTTGGATAAACGTACCCTCTTTTTCCCTCGCTATCACCAATTAGATGTGGTCCGCCGTTTGATTGCTGATGTCAGTGAACATGGCGTGGGTAAACGTTATTTGATTCAACATTCTGCCGGTTCGGGCAAGTCTAATTCCATTACTTGGCTGGCGTATCAGTTGATTGAGGCATATCCGCGCAATGAAAAGGCGGCAAACGGTAGAGAGGCAGACCGCCCGATTTTTGATTCGGTGATTGTCGTAACCGACCGTCGTTTGTTGGATAAGCAACTGCGCGACAATATCAAAGATTTTTCAGAAGTTAAAAACATTGTTGCGCCGGCGTTGAGTTCGGCAGAGTTGCGCCAATCGCTTGAGCAGGGCAAAAAAATCATTATTACCACGATTCAAAAATTCCCGTTTATTGTCGATGGCATTGCTGATTTAGGCGACAAACAATTTGCGGTGATTATTGATGAGGCACACAGCTCACAATCAGGTTCGGCACACGACAATATGAACCGGGCCATCGGCAAAACGGAAGACCTTGATGCTGAAGATGTGCAAGATTTGATTTTACAAACCATGCAATCCCGCAAAATGCACGGCAATGCGTCGTATTTTGCTTTCACCGCCACACCGAAAAACAGCACTTTGGAAAAATTCGGCGAAAAACAGGCGGATGGCAAGTTTAAGCCGTTCCACCTTTATTCTATGAAGCAGGCGATTGAAGAAGGCTTTATTTTGGATGTAATCGCCAATTACACCACCTATAAAAGTTTTTATGAGATCACTAAGTCGATTGAAGATAATCCGGAGTTTGATAGTAAAAAGGCTCAAAGCCGTCTGAAAGCCTATGTGGAGCGTTCGCAACAAACGATTGATACTAAAGCGGAGATAATGCTGGATCATTTTATTTACCAAGTTTTCAACCGTAAAAAACTCAAAGGCAAAGCCAAGGGAATGGTGGTAACGCAAAATATTGAAACCGCCATCCGCTATTTTCAGGCGTTAAAACATTTGCTGGCCGGGCGGGGTAATCCGTTTAAAATTGCGATTGCGTTTTCAGGCAGTAAAGTGGTTGACGGTGTCGAATACACCGAAGCGGAAATGAACGGCTTTGCAGAAAGCGAAACCAAAGAGTATTTCGATCAAGATGAATATCGTTTGCTGGTGGTCGCCAATAAATATCTGACCGGTTTCGATCAGCCGAAATTGTGTGCCATGTATGTGGATAAGAAACTCTCCGGCGTGCTTTGCGTGCAGGCTTTATCTCGTTTGAATCGCAGTGCGAATAAGTTGAGTAAACGCACGGAAGATTTGTTTGTATTGGACTTTTTTAACAGCGTTGAAGATATTCAGCAGGCATTTGAGCCGTTTTATACTTCTACTTCGTTGTCGCAGGCAACCGATGTCAATGTCTTGCATGATTTGAAAGACCGGTTGGATGAAACCGGCGTGTACGAACAAGCGGAGGTCAACGATTTTACTGAAGGCTATTTTGCCAATAAAGACGCACAGCAATTAAGCAGTATGATTGATGTGGCTGTCCAACGTTTTGATGATGAATTGGAATTGGATTTGGATCGAAATGAAAAAGTTGATTTTAAAATCAAGGCAAAACAGTTTTTAAAAATTTACGGGCAAATGGCCTCCATCATCAATTTTGAAAATATCGCTTGGGAAAAGCTCTATTGGTTCCTCAAATTCTTAGTACCCAAATTAAAAGTACAAGACCCGATGGATGAATTTGATGAAATTTTAGATGCAGTGGATTTAAGCTCTTACGGCTTGGCGCGCACCAAGCTGAATTACAGCATTAAATTAGATGATGAAGAAACAGAGCTTGACCCGCAAAACCCCAATCCGCGCGGTACGCATGGTGAAGATAAAGAAAAAGATCCGATTGATGAAATTATTCGTGTATTTAACGAAAGATGGTTTCAAGATTGGAGCGCAACGCCGGATGAGCAACGGGTAAAATTTATCAATATTACCGAGCGCATCCGCAGCCATAAAGACTTTGAGCAGAAATATCAAAATAACCCGGATATTCATACCCGTGAATTGGCTTTCCAAGCCATTTTGCGCGATGTGATGAGCGAACGCCATAGGGATGAATTAGAGCTATACAAACTTTTTGCCAAAGATGCCGCATTTAGAACCGCTTGGACGCAAAGTTTGCAACGGGCTTTGGCTGGATAGAAAAGATTGCCTGAAAAATTAACGTTCGGCTCTCCTTTTCTATCTAAATTAATATCATCGTAAACATTAATTAATTTTTTCACATACTTAAAAGAGAAAATTAAATATAGTTTCCATAACAGCAACGTCGTTAATTAGAATAATTTATAAATTAGCTATAATTCATAAAACACAAAAGTGCGGTAAAAATATTTCTTTTTTAACCGCACTTTTATCTTCTGAAATTATCGTTTAAACATTCCGCCTAAACCGCCTAAGCCTCCGCCCATTAAGCCTTGCATTCCACGCATCATTTTAGCCATGCCGCCTTTACGCATTTTCTTCATCATACGTTGCATTTCATCGAATTGTTTAAGTAATTTATTGACATCTTGCACTTGAGTGCCAGAACCTAATGCAATACGACGACGGCGAGATCCTTTGATAATATCTGGGTTGGCACGTTCTTTTAGGGTCATGGAGTTAATGATCGCTTCCATTTTGACAAACATTTTGTCATCCACTTGATTTTTAACGTGCTCAGGCAAATTTTTTGCACCTGGTAATTTCTCAAGCATAGACATCATGCCACCCATTTTTTTCATTTCGATCAGCTGTTCGCGGAAATCATCTAAAGTGAAATCATCGCCTTTCTTGAATTTCTGCGCCATTTTTTCCGCTTTTTCACGATCAACAGAACGTTCAAGATCCTCAATCAATGAAAGCACATCGCCCATGCCCAAAATACGGGAAGCAACACGATCAGGATGGAACGGCTCAAGTGCCTCCGTTTTCTCACCCACACCCAAGAATTTAATTGGTTTACCTGTGATTTGACGAATCGATAACGCCGCACCACCGCGCGCATCACCGTCCACTTTCGTCAAAATAACCCCTGTAAGAGGCAATGCTTCATTAAAGGCTTTTGCTGTATTTGCCGCATCTTGACCAGTCATCGCATCAACAGTGAAAAGGGTTTCGATTGGATTTAATGCAGCATGGACTTGCTTGATTTCGTCCATCATTTCTGTATCAACGTGTAGGCGACCTGCCGTATCCACAATCAACACATCGTAGAATTTCAGTTTTGCATCAGCAAGTGCCTCTTTAGCAATATCAACGGGGTTTTGTTTAACATCCGATGGAAAAAAATCCACGCCAACGGATTGAGCCAAGGTTTCAAGTTGCTTAATCGCAGCAGGGCGATATACGTCAGCAGACACCACTAACACTTTCTTTTTATGGCGTTCACGCAAGAATTTTGCCAATTTACCCACGCTGGTGGTTTTACCCGCACCTTGTAAACCTGCCATTAAGATAACTGCTGGTGGTTGGGTTGCAAGATTTAAACTTTCATTGGCTTCGCCCATGGCTTTTTCAAGCTCACGCTGAACGATTTTTAAGAACTCTTGCCCTGGCGTTAAACTTTTATTGACTTCTTCCCCAAGCGCGCTTTCTTTTACTTTTGCGATAAATTCACGCACCACAGGCAAGGCAACATCGGCTTCAAGTAATGCCATACGCACTTCGCGCAAGGTTTCTTTAATATTATCTTCCGTTAAACGGCCTTTTCCTGTGATATTACGTAAGGTTTTGGAAAGGCGATCCGATAAATTCTCAAACATGGCTAACAATCCTGTTTTTCTTAAAAAATTGTGCTGATTATACCGAAATTTAGGCGTTTTTCATCATTTCAAATGAAAATGGATTTTTGAGTAGGCAATTTCATGAAGAAAGCATAGGAGATAAGGAAAAAGAATGATTATTTAGCCAATTTCAGGTATTATTCTGCCCACTCTTGGCTATTTGAGCAGCTATTTGATTTAGCAAAATCAAATAACAGGTAAAAAGTGCGGTGAAAAATGACCGCACTTTTTGTTGATTAACGAACAAAAGGATTTTCCCTTGGATAGCATTCCCCTTAGTACTTTATTTATTATTCTTATTATCTGTTTAGTTTTATCAGCCTATTTTTCTGGTTCTGAAACTGGACTACTCTCCCTCAATAAATATCGTCTTCGTTTTCTATCTGAACAAGGCAATAAAGGCGCGAAAAAAGCGGAAAAACTGCTAGAAAAGCCAGATACTTTGTTAAGTTTTATTCTTATTTTTAATAACCTTGTGAATATCAGCGCATCTGCAATTGCAACAGTAATTGGTATGCGTTTATATGGCGATGCTGGCGTGGCGATTGCAACGGGTTTGCTCACTTTCGTAATGCTTGTATTTTCTGAAATATTCCCCAAAACGGTGGCTGCAATGCACGCAGAAAAAGTGAGTTTTTTTTCAAGTCATATTTTAACTTCATTGCTTAAAATCTTTTATCCGCTCGTTTGGTTAATGAATATTTTTACTAAATCCTTGATGCAAATAGTAGGGTTAAAACTTGATATGCAAAAACAAGTAATTAGTAGTGAAGAACTGCGTAGTATTGTGTCAGAAGCAGGCGAAGCAACACCAAATGAACAACATCCACAAATGTTGCTGTCTATTTTGGATATGGAGACAGTCACTGTTGATGACATTATGGTTCCCCGCAACGAAATCGGCGGTATAAATATTGATGATGATTGGCGAGCTATTATGCGCCAGCTCAATCATGCTGCACATAACCGCGTGGTGCTTTACAAAGGCAGCCTTGATGAACAAGTGCTTGGCATTTTGCGCGTGCGTGAAGCATTCCGCTTACTGCTTGAAAAAAATGAATTTACCAAAGAAACCTTAATTCGTGCCGCAGATGAAGTGTATTTCATTCCTGAAAGCACGCCATTAAAAACGCAACTTGCAAATTTCCGTACAAATAAAGAGCGAATTGGCTTAGTTGTAGATGAATACGGCGATATTAAAGGGCTTGTGACGTTGGAAGATATTTTGGAAGAAATTGTTGGGGATTTTACCACTTCCACCGCCCCAAGCATTGACAAAGAAGTAATTCAACAGTCTGATGGTTCAATGATTATCGATGGCTCCGCTAATCTACGCGATCTCAACAAAATGTTTAACTGGGAATTAGATACAGAAGATGCTCGTACTTTTAATGGTTTAATCTTAGAACACTTAGAGGAAATACCCGATGAAGGCACGATTTGCGAAATTGATGGTTTGCTAATCACTATTCTTGAAGTGGGCGATAATATGATAAAACAGGCGAAAGTCGTCAAACTTTAATCATAAAAAACTCCGCCAAATTGAACCGCACTTTTGACTTGGATCATAAGTGCGGTTCTTTTTTTGCGCATTTTTTAGAAAAGATTTTTATAATTCTTTCTAGGTATATTTTGATAGAGAAGAAAGATATGGAACACGAATATCAACGGGCGGTGACTCGCGTGTGCGTACAAACGGCACTGCTCTTGTTACAACATGGGGCAGAAAGTACCGTGGTGGTGCAAATGGCACAGCGTTTAGGCGTAGCACTTGGCGTAGAAAGTGTAGAATGTGCGCTTACGGCAAATGCAGTTGTGCTGACGACCTTATCAGATAATCATTGCATTACTACCGCACGAAAAAATACAGATAAAGGCATTAATATGCAAATGGTTACTGATGTTCAACGCATTGTGATTGCCGTTGAGCATCATTTGTATGAGTTAGAGATCGTACAAAGAAAACTGGATCAATTAAAACCGCTTAAATATAACCGATGGTTAGTTGTATTCATGATTGGCTTATCTTGTGCAGCATTCGCCCATTTATCTGGCGGAGACTGGATAATTTGTAGCATTACCTTTGTGGCAGCCGCCATTGCCATGTTTGTGCGACAAGAATTTTCTAAACGGCACTATAATCCCCTTATCGTCTTTTCCATCACCTCTTTCGTCGCCTCTCTGATTTCTGGCGTGAGCTTAAAATATAACTTAGGTAACGATCCTCAAATTGCTTTAGCGTCTAGTGTGTTATTACTTGTGCCAGGGTTTCCTCTGATTAATTCTTTGGCGGATATATTAAAAGGTTATGTGAATATGGGATTAGGCCGTTGGACGATTGCGACTGTTCTCACTTTTGGCGCATGTCTTGGTATTGTATTCGCTTTAAGCCTATTACATATTACAACTTGGGGGCATTAAAATGTTATCAGACATCACAATATTTATCTTGAAATTACTCGATGATATGCTATGTGCTGCGATTCCAGCGGTGGGCTTTGCTTTAGTATTTAATGTGCCGCCCAAAGCCTTAAAATATTGTGCAATTTTAGCCGCACTTGGGCATGTTACACGCACATTATTACTGCATATTAATATGCCTATTGTATTTGCTACATTCTTTGCCACTTGTGTGATTGGATTTTTAGGCGTGCATCTTTCCCATCGTTATTTAGCCCATCCCAAAGCCTTCACCGTTGCCGCAATTATCCCCATGATCCCCGGTGTTCATGCTTATAAAGCAATGATTTCAATGGTACAAATTCATCATTTTGGCTTTTCTGATGCTTTATTTGAACAGATGATTAGCTCCTTTATTAATACCAGTTTTATCCTAGGCGCAATAGTATTTGGATTAGCTTTACCAGGCTTATTGTTTTATCGACAAAAACCTGTGGTGTAACACTAAAAACAGTGCAACAAAAAAGCCGACATTTGTCGGCTTTCTACTATTCTTGTGATTTTTTCTTGAGGTATTCATAAAGCTCATCTTTAATCCGTAATTTTTCTTTTTTCAAATAACGATTTCCATTTTGTAATCAATTCATTATTTAATGTTTGGCGCGCTTGATTATTCACATAACGAATGTATTCCACAAAAAGTTGATCCTCTTCTTTACGATCAAAAGAGGATAGAATTAATTGATTAAGATTATTTTCTTGAGAAAACTTAAAATGTGAGGCAATTTGCTGAACAGTTTCATTTTCAACTTTAGCTCTCGCTTTCACAAAATCAGATTGATTTAAAAAAGCCACTAATTGAGCGGATGAAGTAAGAATTTTTGTAAATTCATGATACGCAGAATCTGTCGCCTTACGCTCAATTTTTACCATATCAACGGCATCAGCATCACCACTAACTAAATGGGGCGTGGATTCTAATACAAAGTGCGGTCAATTTTTCTTTATTTTTATACGTTGGCTTTTAAACTGGTTTATTTGAAGAAAGCACGCTAGAATAAGATTGTTTTCATTTCAACGAAAAAAGTAAGGAAATTCTATGATCGATCCAAATTTACTCCGTAATAATTTAGCAGAAGTCGCAGAAAAATTAAAAGTAAAACGCAACTTTATGCTTGATACGGAAAAACTCACCGCGTTAGAAGATCAGCGCAAAAACTTACAAGTCACTACCGAAAACTTACAAGCGGAACGTAATGCTCGTTCCAAAGCCATTGGTGCTGCTAAAGTGCGTGGTGAAGATATCGCACCATTATTGGCAGAAATGGATGATATGGGCAATCAATTGACTGAAGCAAAAGCACAATTAGATGCGGTACTTGCAGAAATCAATCAAATTGCATTAAGTATTCCAAATCTACCCGCAGACGAAGTGCCATTAGGCAAAGATGACACAGAAAATAAAGAAATCTTACGTTGGGGTACACCGCATACATTTGATTTTGAAGTGAAAGATCATATCACTTTGGGTGAAGAAGCAAATGGCTTAGATTTTGCTGCTGGGGCTAAATTAGCTGGTGCGCGTTTTGCCGTAATGAAAGGTCAAATCGCTAAAATGCACCGCGCATTGGCACAATTCATGTTAGATCTTCATACTGAACAACACGGCTATTTAGAAACCTATGTGCCTTATTTAGTAAATCACGCAACACTTTATGGTACAGGGCAATTACCAAAATTCGGGGAAGATTTATTCCATACTTTAGCCTTAGAAGGCGAACAACCTTACGCATTAATTCCAACCGCAGAAGTGCCCGTCACTAATTTAGTGCGTGATGTAATTATTGATGAAGCAGAATTACCAATAAAAATGACCGCACATACGCCATGTTTCCGTTCTGAAGCTGGCTCTTACGGTCGTGATACTCGTGGTTTAATTCGTATGCACCAATTTGATAAAGTAGAAATGGTACAAATCGTTGATCCAGATAAATCAATGGAAGCACTTGAAGAATTAACAGGTCATGCGGAAAAAGTATTGCAATTATTAAATTTACCATACCGTAAAGTTTTACTTTGCACAGGCGATATGGGCTTTGGTTCTTGCAAAACTTACGATTTAGAAGTTTGGCTGCCTGCACAAAATACTTATCGAGAAATTTCTTCTTGCTCAAATATGTGGGATTTCCAAGCTCGCCGTATGCAAGCTCGCTGTAAAGCAAAAGGCGATAAGAAAACTCGCTTAGTGCACACATTAAATGGTTCAGGCTTAGCGGTTGGTCGTACTTTAGTGGCTGTACTTGAAAACTATCAAAATGCCGATGGTTCAATTACCGTGCCAGAAGAGCTACGTCCATATATGGGCGGATTAGACGTTATCGGAAAATAATCCTTCTAGAAGATAAAAAAGCGTGGATTTTAAAATTTCCACGCTTTTTTATTATCAAAGCCTTACAATAACTGTTTTAAATTTTTTGGCATTCAAGCCAATTAGGAACTTTATTCTATTATAAAATTATATCTATAACATAGAAAATTTATCTTTCAATTGACATCAATATCCAGAGCATTACTCTAAAAAACATATCAAAGTATCTAAATTGTTATAATATTAGTTCACTTTACGATTAAACAATAGTAAGAAGCAATTTTAATAAGTTAGATATTCCACGTATAAAACAGTATAATTCCATCAATAGATCATAAACCAACAGGAGTATTTTATGAAATTATATGGTTTAATTGGTGCGTGTTCATTTGTTCCACATGTGGCATTAGAGTGGGTAAAAATACGTGAAAATGCTGATTATGAATTTGAACCTGTCACTCGTGAGTTAATTAAATCACCTGAATTTTTATCATTGAATCCACGCGGGGCAGTACCTGTATTAGTTGATGGCGATTTAGTTCTTTCGCAGAACCAAGCGATTTTGCACTATTTAGATGAACTTTATCCTAATTCAAAATTATTTGGTAGCAAAACCGTACGTGATAAAGCCAAAGCAGCTCGCTGGTTAGCATTTTTTAATTCCGATGTGCATAAATCATTTGTGCCTCTGTTCCGTTTGCCAAACTATGCAAAAGATAACGAAACACTTGCACACACTATTCGCCAACAAGCAGTAGAGCAAATTTTAGATCAACTTGCAGTCGCAAATGAGCATTTAGAAAGTCACATTTATTTTGGAGAAGATATTTCCGTTGCAGATGCCTATCTTTACATTATGCTCAATTGGTGTCGAGCAGTGGGTATAGATTTCAGCCACTTAACACAACTTTCGGCTTTTATGCAACGTGTTGAGACTGATCAAGCTGTCGAAAATGTGAGAAAAAGTGAAGAACTAAAAGTATAAACAGGAAGTTTCTACAAAAATTGCCCGTTTTTAACCGTTTGTATCACGTTAAGTTTAAATTTAAGTGAGTAATTTCGCTTCTTACCCAACACAGCTAACCAATTGATTCTACTATGATTAAACTGGTTAATCCAATGTCGCAATGTTCTACTGTCAAGTTGAAAATGTTTACTGATGAGTGAATAATTTTTACCATTTTGAATATAAAATTCGATGACTTGTTGTTTGAAAAGAGTGTTGTATTTGGCTATAAAAAATCTGCATCTTACAATTAATTTATATAAGTAAAAATATCTTGCTTTTATCATCGTTAAACTTAGAATAAATATAAATAATTATCATTAAGATTTAAGGGTATATATGAATATTTTAATTAATAAACGTATCTTTTTATTAGTTACCCTTGTAGGTATTCAACTAAATGTAACCGCAAAACAAAATTCTTCTAATTCTAATAGAGAGGAGTTATTACCTATTATTGTGAACACTAATGATGATAGTAATAAACTACCTGGTCGTTCAGTATTAAAACAGAAAAATATCGAACAACAACAAGCTGATAATGCAGCAAACTTAATTAATATCTTACCAGGTGTGAATATGGCTGGCGGATTTCGTCCTGGTGGGCAAACATTAAATATTAATGGAATGGGTGACGCTGAAGATGTTAGAGTGCAGTTAGATGGGGCTACAAAAAGTTTTGAAAAATACCAACAGGGTTCTATTTTTATTGAGCCTGAATTATTAAGAAGAGTAACAGTAGACAAAGGAAATTATTCTCCTCAATATGGTAATGGTGGTTTTGCTGGAACAGTAAAATTTGAAACTAAGGCTGCTAGGGATTTCTTGCAAGAAAACCAGAAAATAGGTGGTTTTTTAAAGTATGGAAATAATAGCAATAATAACCAAAAAACTTATAGTACTGCACTAGTTTTACAAAATGAACAAAAAAATATTGATTTATTATTATTTGGTTCTGTAAGAAATGCTGGCGATTATAAAAGACCCGATAATAGCAAAATTCTTTTTTCAAAAAATAATCAAAAAACCGGATTAATAAAAGTAAATTGGCAAATTTCACCCGAGCATTTACTCACATTATCGAGTGTTTATGGTATTCATAAAGGCTGGGAGCCTTTCGCAGCAAAAAGAGATATCCTACCTAAACCAAGTTCGGGTGATATAATGCGTTATGGTGCTGATATTGCTTGGAAACGTAAACTGGTTTATCGAGATCAAAAAGATAAAAATTACACATTAAAATACAACTATCTACCTGAAAATAACCCATGGATTAACTTATCTACTCAGTTCAGCTACAGTAAAACCACACAAAATGATACTCGCCCCGAAAAAGCCCCTCCTGTATTTCTGGGTACACTCGGTAATCAAAGCTGGATAACTTATTCAGATCTTACTTTTGATATAAATAACACAAGTACTTTTAATATCAAAAGTACTCGGCATGAACTACTATTTGGTTTGCAATGGTTAAAAAACACAAGAAATACTTTAATGTACGATAAAAGTAAAGTGAAAAAAGAGGACTATAATTATGGCTATTTTCAACCTTATTATATGCCTTCTGGACGTCAATATACACAGGCACTTTATTTACAAGATCAAATAACATGGAAGAATATAATTTTTAGCACAGGAGTGCGTTATGACCATATCAATAATATAGGGCAGAAAAATTTTGCACCACAATATAATGATATATCTGTGGGGCAGAATTATAGTCAGAAAAATTATAATGGCTGGTCTTATTATTTAGGTCTTAAGTATGATGTAAACCATTATTTAAGTTTATTTACAAATTTTAGTAGAACTTGGCGTGCACCTGTTATTGATGAACAATATGAGACGCAATATAAGCAATCTTCTGGGCCTGTAACAGCAACCTCTTTAAATTTAGAAAAAGAAATGATTAATCAAACGAGAGTGGGTGGAATTATTACTCTCAATCATCTATTTCAGGAAAATGATGTTTTTCAATTTAGAACTACTTATTTTTACAATCGCGGCAAGAATGAAATATTTAAAACCAGAGGAGTTAATTGTGTAGGCAATGCTGCAGATACCAATCATGTTTGTCCTAAAATCATTGGAAATTATCGTAATTTGCCAGGTTATGTTATTCAAGGTGCAGAGTTAGAAGCTTATTACCAATCTACTTATTTATTTGGTGAGATAACATATTCTTATGTAAAAGGAAAACGTGACACCTCACCAAGAAACCCATGGGGTAAAACCTCAACATGGATTGCAGAAATACCCCCTAGAAAAGCAACTACTGCTTTAGGTTTTAATATTCCCAAATATAATTTTACAGCTGGCTGGCGTGCTGAGTTTGTAAGAAGACAAGATCGATCACCATTATCTGGTGACCCTGAAGCAAAATATTGGTCATTGCCAGCTTCAAGAGGATATAGCCTACATAACCTATTCCTTTCTTGGAGCCCTGCAAAAATTAAAGGTATGAATATTAAGATTACAGTGGATAATTTATTCAATCGAGCATACAACCCTTATCTAGGCGAATTGGCTTCTGGAACAGGTAGAAATATCAAATTTAGCCTATCTCAGAAATTTTAGAATAAATAGCCCGATTGAATCTAATCGGGCTTTATCATAACTATAATTAAGCAAAACCTAACTATAATGTCCATTATACAAGATTAATCATAAATATACTTTTTTGAAAAAAATTTACAGAAAATTTATCTTAATATAGGAGATATATTAAGATAAATACATCATTAAAGAATGTAGAGATAATAGGTATAATCCCCTATACTAATTTTAGTATTCTTTGAAGAGCAAATTTAAATAATAAATCCAAAATAAATACAATATCTGAAATTATAGATGAGTATTAAAATTATATTTTATCTTTACCCTATTACTATTCATAATAGAAACTAAACTCACCTAAAAATTTAAATATAATTTAATGTCTAGTCTAACAACAAAGCCAACGCATATTTATTCTTGTTTTTCTTTCTTTCCGATTAATATCATTAGTTTTCACAAATATCACTATTCAAAACGACACCTTATGTCTTACTAACTTTTCTAATATAAGAATATCATTAGAATAAACTATTAAGAAGAAAGTTAAAGCTCCAGTATTATGTAACAAGTTATTAATAATTTGATATAACTTTTCATATAAAAGCAATGTACCTTTATAACATAATTACAATGTATCCTGTTATAAATTTATAGCAATGTCCTAAATAGTAAAGAGTACGAACAAAATACATATAGGTTATTAATTACTTTAAAAATATTAGAATATATTTATAGATTTAGGAATAATTACATTTATCTATCAAAGTATGGTTAATCTAGAGAAATTTTTTACAGCAATACAACAACCTTACAAAGAATTCAAATATTCTGATTTTTAGGAAAAAACAAAAACCCTAGTTTTTCAACTGGGGTTATTTTTTCTTTATCTAATTTTTTTAATTTTAATTCTGTTTTTACTTAATTTAATTTTATCTGTCTTAGATAGATTTATATTTAGATTTTTATTTGGTAACCCGGCGGTGCCCTACTCTCACATGGGGAAACCCC
>NZ_KV833405.1:0-23791 GCF_001837655.1 Haemophilus sp. HMSC071C11
AATAACAATATTGAAATTGTCAGTTTTGAAGTGGGTGCAGAAATTGAAGGTAAAACAGGAGGCGGAGTTCATTGGCTTGATGTTCGTCAAGTACGAGGATTTCCCCGTAATGGTTCATTTTTGAATTATGTAGAAGTCAAGACATTCGCTGTGACTGTTGATAGAAACGGTACAGCAATACAAATTCAAGATCTTGCTGGTCGTTTTGTAAAACGTATTGATATCCGATGAAGGAGTGATAGATAAATGAAAGTCTATTTTTTAAAAGAAAATTTGAATAGTTATCAAATTTTCCCTATTCCGCAAAACTTAAATGATTTTGTGGAAATGGAAGTAGAAAACGAATCAGAGCTTGAGACTAAACAACTTATTTATTTTAAAAGTCAATACATTCTAGTTGATAGACAACCAACGGAATTACACATATGGAATGGAAATAGCTGGGTTATTGATGAGGAGAAGCAAACTGAAATTAAGCGTGAACTCATTAAAAGACTAGTTGATAGCATTGATGATACAGCAGCTAGTATTAGTGCGAAGTGGACGCGTTTTTCCGAGGAATACAAAGAACGTGAATCTGCAGCTCTGGCATTTAAAGAAGCGAATTTTACTGGCGAAGTAAGCATCTATATATCAAGTTTTGCAACTGTCGCAGGACTTGATAACAAATCAGCGACATTGCTAATTTTAAAACAGGCTGAAGGATTACGAACACTGCAAGAACAACTCGCGGTGCAGCGTATGCGTAAGTATGAGCTCAAGCACGAAGAATTGAGTGAAGAAGAATTACAGCAAATTCATAATGACATTATCAGAAAAATGAAAGCATTAACGGAGGTGCAACAATGACGGAAGGTAAGGTTTATTTAGCGTTGTATAAAGGCAAGAAAACAGGCTGGACACCTAAAGCGATCTTGGCTCGATTATCAGATTGGTTAACTCGTAAGCTTACTAAAGGTTTATATAGCCATTGTGAAATTGTCGTAAATAAAGGTTTTAAGGTCTGCTATTCGTCATCAATACGAGATGGTGGAGTACGTAGTAAGATCATGTACTTAGAACATGAGAAGTGGGATTTAATTGAACTGCAAAACATAACGGAAGAGCGGATTAAGGCTTATTTCGAGCAAACTAAAAACATGAGGTATGACTGGTGGGGTGCGCTAGGAATCGTACTTGGAATCAAACAAAAACGCTCAAAATATTTTTGTAGCGAATGGTGTTTTAATGCGATTTGCGGTGGGGAAAATGGCTGGCGATTTAGTCCGAATCAATTAGGGGCAATGTTTAAACATGATGACTAAAGACAAACCGATCATTAATTTCCACTGGAAATTTTATGCGATTTACCCCATACCACGCAGACCCTAAAATAAAAGGCAATGAGGCAATACCTGACATTGGCCCCAAAAATCTAAGACCGCCAGCCATGATGTGGACAACGTCCGACCCTTGGCCAGATAGAGTTTAAGACAAGCGGTGGGGAATTTCGCTGTTTCTTATATCTAATTTAAACGCCCTTTAATGATGATTTAAAGGGCGTTTTTATTTCTCAAATTTAGCGGGCGGTTACACCTAAAGCGCGATGAAAATTCACCGAACTTTCTAAATACTGTTTATCATTAACTCAATGATCAGCTAGGATTAAATGATTTTAGTTTGACGAGAATTTGACAAGATAGGTGTAAAAAGGTATGGAAGGTTGATAGGACTAATGGATAAATATATAATATCTATATGCGTAAGTGGTTGATTTATAATTTATTATTGATTAATATCTATTATAACTGGTTCGGACTCTTAATCCGTCAGTCGAGAGTTCGAGTCTCTCACAACCCACCATTTTTATTATTCATCTCTAATATTTTAAGTTTCTTTAATTTGCTTAAATTCTTGACTATTTTTAGCGGTTATTGTGGTAGAATACCCTTAAATTTTAGTCGGGCATCATTATGTTGGAAAATATTCGTATTGTTTTAATTGAAACTTCGCACAGTGGTAATATTGGTTCTGCGGCTAGAGCAATGAAAACGATGGGATTGACCCAGCTTTGTCTTGTTTCACCTAAATCTGTTGATGAACAATCTTATGCCCTTTCAGCTGGCGCAGAAAATATTGTAAAAAATGCTAGGGTTGTCGATAGTTTTGATGAAGCCGTCGATGATTGCTCTTTGGTAATTGGAACAAGTGCTCGCTTACGTCATTTACAAAATACATTGATCGAGCCTCGAGAATGCGCGGAGAAAGTTGTAGCGTATAAAGGCAAGATAGCTATTGTGTTTGGTCGTGAGCGTATTGGATTAACCAATGAAGAACTGCTGAAATGTCATTATCACTTGAATATTCCAGCGAATCCTGATTATTCTTCTTTAAATTTAGCAATGGCTGTGCAACTGGTAAGTTATGAATTGCGTATGGCTTTCTTAGTTCAAAATAATAAGAAAAATTCACTTTCTTTAATAGAGAAAAACTATCCAACAACAGATCAGTTAGCTTATTTTTTTGACTACACAGAACGTATATATCAGTCTCTTGGATTTATTCAAAATCAAGGAGTTATGCGTAAATTAAAGCGTTTATACTATCGTGCAAAATTAGAGAAAAACGAATTAAATATTTTAAATGGTATGCTAAGTGCGGTTGAAAAACGAATTGATTTAACAAAAGAGAATAATTGACTAAATTAGTCAGATATGTAAGTATTGCGCAATTAATTTTTAGGGATTCTTTATGAAACTTACATCGAAAGGTCGTTATGCAGTTACAGCCGTTTTAGATATTGCTTTAAATGCAGATGGCGGGCCTGTAAGCCTTGCGGATATTTCTGAACGCCAACATATTTCCTTATCTTATTTAGAGCAACTTTTTGCTAAATTACGTAAAGACGGTTTAGTCAAAAGTGTTCGCGGGCCAGGAGGTGGTTATCAGTTAGGGCTACCAAGTGAACAAATTTCTGTAGGAATGATTATTGCGGCAGTAAATGAAAATATTCACGTAACGAAATGTCTGGGGCGTGAAAATTGTAAAAATGGTGTGGAATGTTTAACTCACGAACTTTGGGAAGATTTAAGTTTACGTATTGAAAGTTTTTTAAATGAGATTACGTTAGCAGAGCTGGTAAATAAGCGTAATGTAAAACGTCAATCTCATCGTGATTTTAGTAATTTATTAGTTAATCAATAAAAAGGATAAGCAGTATATTTTTTAATAAAAAAGTGCGGTTATATTTAGCATAATTTAGGAGTGAAAATGAAATTACCTATTTATTTAGACTACGCAGCGACCTGTCCAGTCGATGAACGTGTTGCGAAAAAAATGATGGCGTTTCTAACCATCGATGGCACATTTGGCAATCCAGCCTCTCGCTCACATAAATTTGGTTGGCAAGCAGAAGAAGCTGTTGATATTGCGCGTAATCAAATCGCTGATCTCATTGGCTCAGATTCTCGTGAAATTGTCTTTACTTCTGGTGCGACAGAATCTGACAACCTCGCAATTAAAGGTGCGGCGCATTTCTATCAAACTAAAGGTAAACACATTATTACCTGTAAAACTGAACATAAAGCAGTGTTAGATACTTGCCGTCAATTAGAAAGAGAAGGTTTTGAAGTCACTTATTTGTCTCCAGAAGCTGATGGTTTAATTGATTTAGAAAAATTCAAAGCTGCGCTTCGTCCAGATACAATTCTAGCTTCAATTATGCACGCTAATAATGAAATTGGTGTGTTACAAGATATTAAAGCTATTGGCGAACTTTGTCGTGCAAATAAAACAATTTTCCATGTGGATGCAACTCAAAGTGTTGGTAAAGTTGAAATTAATTTGGAAGAATTAGCTGTTGATTTAATGTCGATGTCTAGCCATAAACTTTACGGGCCAAAAGGTGTTGGCGCATTGTATGTTCGTCGTAAACCTCGCATACGTTTAGAGGCGATTATTCATGGTGGTGGTCACGAACGTGGCATGCGTTCAGGTACATTACCTGTTCATCAAATCGTAGGAATGGGAGAGGCATATCGAATTGCAAAAGAAGAAATGGCATCAGAAATGCCGCGTTTAAAAGCACTTCGTGATCGTTTATATAATGGCTTAAAAGATATTGAAGAAACTTATGTAAATGGTTCAATGGAACATCGTTTAGATAGCAATTTAAATATTAGTTTTAACTATGTTGAGGGAGAGTCCTTAATGATGGCGTTGCGCGATATTGCTGTCTCTTCTGGTTCTGCTTGTACATCTGCTAGCTTAGAGCCATCTTATGTATTGCGCGCACTTGGCTTAAATGATGAATTGGCACACAGTTCAATTCGTTTCACATTAGGTCGTTATACTACTGAAGAAGAAATTGATTACACAATTAATTTAATGAAGGGTGCGGTAGAAAAACTTCGTGCATTATCGCCATTATGGGATATGTTTAAAGAAGGTATTGATTTAAATACCATTGAGTGGTCAGCTCACTAATATTTAGTTGCCATTATCTGACAATGGCATTTACTAGAATTGAAAAAAGGAAAGTTAAAATGGCTTATAGCGAAAAAGTAATTGATCATTATGAAAATCCACGTAATGTGGGATCATTGGATAAAAAAGATAGCAATGTTGGTACTGGAATGGTCGGTGCGCCAGCTTGTGGTGATGTTATGCAACTACAAATCAAGGTAGATGATAATGGCATTATTGAAGATGCAAAATTCAAAACTTACGGCTGTGGTTCTGCGATTGCATCTAGTTCATTAATTACTGAGTGGGTAAAAGGTAAATCTTTAGAAGAAGCTGGGGCAATTAAAAATAGCCAAATTGCTGAAGAATTAGAATTGCCGCCAGTGAAAGTGCATTGCTCTATTTTAGCAGAAGATGCAATTAAAGCAGCAATTGCTGATTATAAAGCAAAACAAGGCTAATCATGTGAAAAAGTGCGGCCAATTTTGACCGCATTTTTAGCGGTGTTTGGGGGATAGATGGGTATTACATTAACAGAAAAAGCAGCTCAGCGAGTGAAAGCCTTTTTGGATAATCGTGGTAAAGGTATTGGATTACGTTTAGGTGTGAAAACATCAGGTTGTTCAGGCTTAGCTTATGTACTTGAGTTTGTAGATGTTTTAAATTCCGAAGATCAAGTTTTTGAGCAGCACGGTGTTAATATTATTGTCGATCCAAAAAGTCTCGTTTATCTCAATGGCATTGAGCTGGATTATGTAAAAGAAGGCCTAAATGAAGGCTTTAAATATAATAATCCAAATGTAAAAGAATCTTGTGGTTGTGGCGAAAGTTTCCACGTTTAAGGTAATAATCTGATGTTCAATCCTTTTCAAATTTTTGATTTGCCAGTTGATTTTCAGCTGGATGAAAAAGTACTAAATGCACGTTATTTAAAATTACAAAAGGCCCTACATCCAGATAATTTTGTCTCAAGTAGTGCTTTAGAGCAACGTGTTGCGATGCAAAAATCTACCGAAGTGAATGATGCCTTAAAAACGTTAAAAGACCCAATTTTGCGAGCTGAAGCGATCATTGCTCTTAATACTGGTGAGCAGTTAGATCTTGAACAAAAAAGCACGCAAGATGTGGCGTTTTTAATGCAACAATTACAATGGCGCGAACAATTAGAAGATGTTGAAAGCCAGCAAGATGAAAGAGCATTAAATGTTTTTGCGAAAGAAATTAAACAAGAAACTCAATCATTATTGACCGCACTTTTTGAGAGTTTGAAATCTCAACAATGGGCGAGAGCATCTCAATACTGTGATAAATTACGTTTTACCCATAAACTTTCTGAAGAAATTGAACGTGTGGAAGAACGAATTTTTGAATTAGATTAAATCTGGGGGCAAATGTAATTTGCCCCTACGAGATGTGAATAAATAACACTATGCAAACTCTTGAACAGCTCACTAGTCCAGAACATTCTGCTTGGATAACCCTTTCCCAATGGATTGATAACGCTCGCAATCATTGTGAAGTAATTAAAAAAGATCAATCCAGTGCGGAGCGTGAGCTTTTTACTATGCAAATGCCAACATCCTCGCCAATGGGTGCAGTAATCTATGAAACAGGTGGAATTTTAATTCATTATGGTTGGTTACGTATTTTAGGTTCTGGAAGTTTTAAATTACCGCGTGGCTTGATGGATTGGAATTTCAGTAAATCTTTTAGTGAGTCAGGCGAAAAACCAAAATATTTATTAGTTGCAGATGATGTGATTGGTGGTTATTTTGCGTTAAATGGTGGTTCGTTAGGCAATAATATTGGAAAAATTTATTACTATTCATCAAAAGATCTTACTTGGCATAATTTAAATTTTACTTACACAGAATTTTTAGCTTGGGCATTGAATGGCGATGTAGAGGCCTTTTATCAAGGGCTATTTTGGAAAAATTGGCAAGATGATGTAAAACAATTAGATGGTAACCAAGTTTTTGTATTTACGCCTGATTTAAACCAAGACAGAAAAATAGCAATTGATGAACGTCAAAAACAGGAAGTCAATATTGAAACCCATTACCAAGCAAACTTTGCAGAAAAAAATAAATTTGATTTGGCGTATTCCGTCGCATAACTAGTAGAAAAATAGCATATGGCATTATTACAAATTGCAGAACCAGGACAAGCTGCGGCACCGCATCAACATCGTTTAGCCGTTGGGATTGATTTGGGAACAACCAATTCTTTGGTTGCATCCGTGCGTAGTGGGCAATCCGTGATTCTTAATGATGAACAAGAACGCAGTCTTGTGCCGTCAGTTGTTCATTATGGCGTTGAAGAGAAGAAAGTTGGTTTAGAAGCCTTTGAGCAAGCCTCACTTGATCCAAAAAATACGGTGATTTCAGTAAAACGCTTAATTGGTCGCAGCCTTCCTGATGTTCAGTCTCGTTATTCTAGTTTGCCTTATGAATTTGTGGCGAGTGAAAATGGATTACCTTTAATTATTACGGCACAGGGGCCTAAAAGTCCAATTGAAGTGTCTTCAGATATTTTATCGCGCTTAAATCACATTGCAGAACAACGCCTTGGAGGTGAGCTTTCTGGGGTTGTGATTACAGTTCCAGCTTATTTCGATGATGCTCAACGTCAAAGCACTAAAGATGCTGCGCGTTTAGCTGGGCTAAATGTATTACGTTTATTGAATGAACCTACTGCAGCTGCACTTGCTTATGGATTGGATAGTGGGCAAGAAGGCATTATTGCGGTTTATGATTTAGGCGGTGGCACATTTGATATTTCAATTTTACGTTTATCAAAAGGTATCTTTGAAGTTTTAGCAACGGGGGGAGACACTGCATTAGGTGGAGATGATTTTGATCATTTAATTGCAGATTGGGTAATAGAACAAACTAAGCTAAAACCACAAACAGCAAATCAACAGCGTGAGCTAATAACCCTTGCCAACCAAGCTAAAATTACCTTGACTAATGAAAAAAGTGCGGTTATTTCTTGGCAAGATTTTTCAGTAGAGATTTCGCGGGAACAATTCAATGAATTAATTTATCCGCTTGTAAAACGTTCATTGCTAACTTGTCGTCGGGCATTGAAAGATGCCAATGTGGAATCCGAAGAAGTACAAGCCGTAGTAATGGTTGGTGGTTCAACTCGCGTGCCTTATGTAAGAGAACAAGTTGGCGAGTTTTTTGGTAAAACACCATTAACCTCAATCGATCCTGATAAAGTTGTGGCACTTGGTGCTGCAATTCAAGCAGATATTTTAGTCGGGAATAAAACTGATTCTGATATGTTATTACTTGATGTTGTCCCGCTTTCCTTAGGCATTGAGACGATGGGCGGATTAGTGGAAAAAATTATTCCACGTAATACAACAATTCCTGTGGCTCGTGCGCAAGAGTTTACTACTTTTAAAGATGGGCAAACGGCAATGAGTGTTCATGTGCTACAAGGCGAACGAGAGCTAGTCGATGATTGTCGTTCTTTAGGACGCTTTACTCTACGAGGTATTCCGCCAATGGCGGCGGGGGCAGCCCATATTAGAGTGACTTATCAAGTGGATGCAGATGGTTTATTAAGCGTTACAGCGATGGAAAAATCGACAAAAGTACAGGCTTCAATACAAATTAAACCATCTTATGGATTAACTGATGAAGAAGTAACCGCAATGATTAAATCTTCTTTTGATAATGCACAAGAAGATTTACAAGCACGTGAATTGGCAGAGCAGCGTGTGGAAGCAGATCGTGTTATTGAAAGCGTGATTGTTGCACTACAAGCAGATGGGGCTGAATTGCTTAGCACAGATGAATTTCATCATATTGAAACTGTGTTAAAACAATTAATGGATGTAAAACAAGGTTCAGATCGCGATGCAATTGCGCAAGGAATTAAAGCCTTAGACACTGCTACCCAAGAATTTGCTGCTCGCCGAATGAATGCATCAATTAATAAAGCTTTGACAGGTAAAAATCTGTCAGACATTGAAAATCCGTAAAACTGCAGTCAGATATTAAATAATTTTGAGGAAAGTATTATGCCAAAAGTGATTTTTTTACCTAATGAAGATTTTTGTCCTGAAGGTATGGTCGTTGATGCTGCAACAGGAGATAACTTATTAGAAGTTGCTCACAATGCGGGAGTAGAAATTCATCACGCTTGTGATGGTTCTTGTGCTTGTACAACTTGCCACGTGATTGTTCGTGAGGGGTTTGATTCTTTAAATGAAACGAGTGATCAAGAAGAAGATATGCTAGATAAGGCTTGGGGATTAGAAATGGATAGCCGTTTATCTTGTCAATGCGTCGTGGGAAATGAAGATCTTGTGGTAGAAATTCCAAAATATAACCTTAATCACGCAAATGAGGCGGCTCACTAATGAAATGGACAGACGCCCAATTAATTGCAGAAGAACTTTACGATCGTAATCCAGATTTAGATCCAAAAACAGTTCGTTTTACTGATTTACATAAATGGATTTGTGAACTTGAAGATTTTGATGACGATCCGAATAAATCAAATGAATCAATTCTTGAGGCTATTTTATTAAAATGGCTGGATGAATTTGAATAATCAGAAATTTGATTGAAAAAATACCCGCACTTTGATGCGGGTATTATTTTTTAAAGGTTGTTTAATTTCATTTTTGCCATTTGTTGTTCTAATTGGCTACCACTTTGTTGTGCTTGCTCAAAGCTGTTTTTCGCCGCAACTTTATCTCCTTTTGCAACTTGGATATCGCCCGTTAAAATCGCTTTGCGAGCATTAAAACTTTCGCCTTTCACTTGGTTTAAGGTGGTTAAAGCATTGTCTAATTGACCCAATTGAAATTGTACTGCACTGAGACGTAATGCAACAATAGATGTTAATACTTCATCTTGAGATTGGGTTAATGCTTGGTTTAAATTTGCTTCTGCTGCTGAAAAATCTTGTTTTTGAGTGGCTTTTTTCGCTTCATCTAACAAAGCAAATACAGCGTATGCAGTTTTGCTATTCGCTTGCACAAATTGTTCTATATTTGCTTTTTTAGCCTGTTCGTCTTGTTGCACAGAATTAATTAAAGTATCGTATTGTGCAGAAGCTTGAGCGATTTGTTCTGCTTGGTGCGATTGCCAATAACGCCATCCAAACATACCACCCACACCTAAGATAAAAGCGACAATAATTGTTTTGCCATTCTCTTTCCACCAGTCTTTTAACTGGTTAATCTCTTGTTCTTCTTCAATGGAATAAGCCATGTTTTTCCCCTTTTAAATTAAAATTGAGTTTGAAGATAGTCGATTATATTCACTAAATCTAAGGTTTGCTGATCTGTGCCACCTTGTAAGTGTTTAACAACGACTTGTTTATTTTGTACTTCGCTTTCGCCGATAACTAATGCCAATGTTGCACCAGATTTATCTGCACGTTTAAATTGTTTTTTAAAATTACCGCCAGAGCAGTGCAACA
Organism: Haemophilus sp. HMSC071C11; assembly: GCF_001837655.1. Taxonomy (NCBI): domain Bacteria; kingdom Pseudomonadati; phylum Pseudomonadota; class Gammaproteobacteria; order Pasteurellales; family Pasteurellaceae; genus Haemophilus; species Haemophilus sp. HMSC071C11. The sequence goes on from NZ_KV833405.1 coordinate 9,889, forward strand.
TGGTATTTAAGTGCGGTAATTCCGAGCGTACTTTTTCCGCTAATTCAAAAGCGACTAATGTTGCGCCTTCGCCTTGATAAACAACATAAATATCCACCGCACTTTTCGCAGGAACATTTGGATTAACTTCTTGTACCAACAAGACTAAACGCTCTAATCCCATCGCAAATCCGATACTTGGCGTTGCGTGTCCGCCAAGTTGTTCCACTAAACCGTCATAACGACCGCCACCACACACGGTACCTTGTGCACCAAGAGCGGAGGTTACCCATTCAAATACAGTTTTGTTGTAATAATCTAAACCACGAACGAGTTTAGGATTAATTTCATATTGAATACCAACAGCATCTAATAATGAACATAATTGTTCAAAATGCGCACGGCTTTCATCATCTAAATAATCAAGTAATTTAGGCGCGTTATCTAATACTTTTTGTAATTCTGGATTTTTTGTATCCAAAATACGAAGCGGATTTCTTACTAAACGCTCTTTTTCTTCATCGCTCATTAAATCTTGATGGTTTTCTAAGAATCCAACTAAAGCTGAACGATAATTTGCTCGAGCTTCTAAAGAACCAATTGAGTTAAGTTGAAGTGTAACATGTTGATCGATACCTAACGCTTTCCATAAACGATAGGTAAGCATGATTAATTCGGCATCGATTTCTGGATTCGCAATACCGAATACCTCAACACCTACTTGATGGAATTGACGGTAACGCCCTTTTTGTGGACGTTCGTGACGGAACATTGGCCCGATATACCATAAGCGTTGTTCATTATTATAGATCCAACCGTGTTCAATGGCTGCTCGCACACAACCTGCTGTGCCTTCAGGGCGTAAGGTTAATTGTTCATCGTTATCCCAAAAGGTGTACATTTCTTTTGAGACAACATCAGTTACTTCGCCGATTGCACGCGCAAACAATGGCGTACTTTCTACAATTGGCATACGCACTTCCGAATAGCCATAACTATTTAATACATTGCGTACTTGTGCTTCAATCCATTGCCATAATGGAGATTCTGTTGGGGCGCAATCGTTCATACCACGAATTGCTTGAATTGTTTTTGCCACGCGCTTTCCTTAAATAATTCTGTTTTTTGGATCTTGTCGTGCGACTTTCGCACGAATTTTTGCTTCTAATTGGTTCACTATATCTTCGTTATCAAAACGCTCTTTTTGGCGTTCGCCGTCAAGATAATAACCGCTTTTTTTGTTACCGCCCGTTACGCCGAGATCGGAGATGAGTGCCTCGCCAGGACCATTCACTACACAACCGATAATAGATACATCCATTGGTGTAATAATATCTTCAAGGCGTTGTTCTAGCGCATTTACTGTACCGATTACATCAAATTCTTGGCGAGAACAGGTTGGGCAAGCAATAAAGTTAATTCCTCTTGAACGAATCCGTAAAGATTTCAAAATATCAAAACCGACTTTGATTTCCTCTATGGGATCTGCCGCCAAAGAGATGCGCAGTGTATCACCAATGCCCTCAGCTAATAACATTCCTAAACCCACCGCAGATTTTACTGCGCCAGCGCGTGCGCCACCTGCTTCTGTAATGCCTAAATGTAAAGGCTGTTTAATTGCTTTAGCCAGTAAACGATAAGATTCAACCGCTAAGAATACATCGGAGGCTTTTACGCTCACTTTAAACTGATCGAAGTTAAGACGATCTAGAATTTCTACATGACGCAATGCGGATTCTAACAAGGCTTCTGGCGTTGGTTCGCCATATTTTTCTTGCAAATCTTTTTCTAAAGAGCCTGCATTTACACCAATACGAATCGGAATATTTTTGTCTTGCGCACAATCAACAACGGCACGGACGCGATCTTCACGACCAATGTTGCCAGGATTGATACGTAAACAATCCACTCCATATTCTGCGACTTTTAACGCAATACGATAGTCAAAATGAATATCTGCTACGAGCGGGACATTCACTTGTTGTTTAATTTGTTTAAATGCTTCCGCAGCATCCATTGTTGGAACAGATACACGAACAATATCTGCACCAACACGTTCTAATGATTTAATTTGAGCAACTGTCGCTTCCACATCAGTGGTGCGAGTATTTGTCATTGATTGCACGGCAATCGGTGCATCCCCACCAATTGGTACATTTCCCACATAAATTTTTGTCGATTCACGACGCTTAATAGTTGGCTGAAAAGCTGACATTATTTTTCCTAAGGTTGTGAAAGCTTGAATTTTGCTACGCGACCATCCACTTTGAGAGGATAATTCTCGCCTTTGTAAGTGATACGCACATTGCTTGGTGCGCCTACAATTAATGAAAATTCATTGCCATTAAAGGTTAATATTTCGCCTTGTTTATATTCTTTTTGTGCTAATACGTGGCGAGCGTTATCTTTTACACTAATCCAACTGCTATTTGCTAGTATTTCAATCACTAAATCGCCTTTTGCTATAGGTAACGTTGGAGAAATACTTGGATTTTCGACCGCACTTTGAATGTCTGAAACTGATTTTTCATCGTTTTTGGGTTGTGAAACGCTATTTTCTTGTGCTATTTCTGGTAACAGATTATTTGTTATTTCTACTGGTTGTGAGACTGGTGCTGCTGTTTCTGGTGCAGATTTATTAGTTTCTTCTGTTGTCACAAGAGCGGTGGTGGGCTGATTGTTTTCGGTAGAGGCAACATAGCTTTGCACTAAATCATCGCGTTCTTGAGTATTTTGTTGATAACTTTGCCACCACCAAAGCCCAGTCATACCAATTACCATCACGAATACTATTGCGGTTAAACGCCCGATCCAACGATTGTGAGAGGAATATTGATTAACGGCACGGGTTGAACGTGCATTTTTCCCTAAATCATTTTTTTCTGTTTCAGCAAAAACAATATTTTCCCACACAGAATCTGGCAAACGTAAGAACTTTGCATAGCTACGCACATAACCTTTTACAAAGATTGCAGGGGTAGATTTTTGAATAAATTCATTATTTTCAAGTTGCTCTAATATAGAAGGGCGTAGCGTGATTTCTTTAGCGACATCTTCAAGAGAAAGATTTAAGGCTTCGCGTGTTTGACGAAAAATCTCACCAGGGGAAAGCACTTGCTCAGTAGTTGGATTCATAAATTTAATCAAATAATTAGGCGGTAAATGGAGGCTAAATTTTAAAGTCCAATACTTGATTTGGCAATGCTTTATTTTAGGCTATTGAATTTTTCCGCACGTTTTCCATCGATTTGACGTAATTTTTCTAATGTTTGCTGATAAATATCCATTTTTTTCGCGGAATAAGCACAAAGCACGATATTTTCAAATGTATCTGCTTGATGATAATAATTCGGCGAATTAAGGGCTAATTCAAATTGTTGCTGAGCTTGTTCAAATTTCTTTTGACTACATAGAAACGTACCAAAATTATTATGCACATCGCCTTGTTTATGATTAAGTTTTACGGCTATTTCATACTCACGAAAGGCATTTTCTATTTGCCCTTGTTGTTGATAATAATGTGCAAGTGCTGAATGTACGAGATAGTAATTTTTATCGTGTTGAAGTGCTTTGTCTAAATTGATTTTAGCCAGTTGAGGATTATTTTGCTGAAGATAGCTCAAAGCGAGTTCCACACGCGCTTTGGCGGCAGCTTGATGATCTAAGTTAGATGCAGATTGTGAAACGCAGGCAGAAAAAATAAAAGGGAAAATAACCGCACTTAGTTGTTTAATTATTGTTTGCATTTTTTCTCCTTTTAACAGGGTAGGAAGAAATATTTAATATGCTTTAATTTGTATGAAAACATAAGATATGTGAACTTGAACCATTCACATACCTAGAATATTAATTAACTTCTGTTACCCCAATATTTTGTCCAAATTGGCGTTTCATTGCCGTACGTTTAGTACGATCGATAACATCTCCCGCTAACTGTCCGCAAGCCGCATCAATATCATCTCCACGCGTTTTACGAATAATCACAGTAAAGCCATATTCCATCAAGGTTTTTTGGAAGCGGTCAATTCGCGTATTCGAGCTTTTTGCATAAGGTGCTTCAGGGAACGGATTCCACGGAATTAAATTAATTTTACAAGGCGTATTTTTTAATACTTCTGCCAGTTGATGAGCATGTTCAACGCCATCATTCACATGATAGAGCATCACATATTCAATCGTTACTTTGCCGTGGTTTGCATTTGATACATTTAAATAACGATTTACTGAGTCAATCAAGGTTTTGATATTATATTTTTTGTTGATTGGAACGATTTCATCACGTAATTCATCGTTTGGGGCATGTAATGAAATAGCCAAAGCCACATCGATCATTTTGCTCAAATTATCTAGTGCTGGTACAACGCCAGAAGTGGATAAAGTCACACGACGTTTTGATAAACCGTAGGCAAAATCATCTAACATAATTTCCATTGCAGGAACAACATTAGCGACATTTAACAAGGGTTCGCCCATTCCCATCATTACTACATTGGTAATGGGTCTAATGCCAGTTACACCAAAGTTACCAATAATTTTAGAGGCTCGCCATACTTGACCGATAATTTCTGAAACCGTTAAATTGCGATTAAATCCTTGTTGTGCTGTTGAACAAAATGTACAAGCTAAGGCACAGCCAACTTGGGAAGATACACAAAGCGTCGCGCGATCTGCTTCGGGAATATACACAGTTTCAACTTGCTGCTCGCCCACTTGCATTGCCCATTTTATCGTGCCATCGGCTGAACGCTGTTCAACGGCAACTTCTGGGGCTTTAATTTCTGCAACCGCTTTAAGTTTTTCACGTAATTTTTTATTAATGTTTGTCATATTGTCGAAGTTATCTTCGCCAAAATGATAAATCCATTTTACTAACTGATCTGCTCGGAATGGTTTTTCGCCGAGTTCTTTAAAAAATTCGCGCATTTGTTGGCGCGTTAAATCCATTAGATTAATTTTTTTAGCGGGTGCATCTGATTGCACAGACAATAATTCTGACATTTTAGCCTCGTTATTACACATTGTGGCGATAGCGTTGTGCAGGTGTTTTATCAAAAACTCACAACGAAAAATTCGCAATTAAAAAATGAACGGCGATTGTACAGATTTGTCATTGCATAATCTAGCGGAATTGAAAAACGATGGAAAATATTACCGCACTTTTTTGCGATCTAGATCGCAAATATTTCCAATTACAGCGTAAAAAGTGCGATAAAATGTGAGCTTATTTTTTAAGGTGTCCAATAATGTTTAAAAAAGCTTTATTTATTTTATCTTTGTGTCCTTCTTTTTCGCTGGCACAGTCTTATGTTGTGTATGATTTTACCTATAATCGAGTATTGGAAAGCTATGCGCCTGATAGTATTCAGCCTATTGCCTCTGTAACAAAATTAATGACGGCTAATGTATTTTTAGAGAATAATAAAAATCCTAATTGTCGAATCGCAATCACAAAAGAGGATACGGATCGAATTAAAGGCACTGGAACAAAATTACCTAAAAATATTCCTATCTCTTGTAACGAATTATTGAAAGCAATGCTTGTCCATTCTGATAACTATGCTGCCCACGCGCTTTCTCGTGCAGCGGGAATAAGTCGTCGCCAATTTATTAATAAAATGAACGAAAAAGCCCATCAACTTGGTATGTATTCTACTCGTTTTCACGATAGTTCAGGGTTATCTAGCTATAATATTTCCAGCCCGATGGATTTGGTTAAACTCGCTAAATATTCATTAAATAAAGCGGACATTAAACGTTTATCCAATCTTAGTGCAACTTATATCCAAGCAGGGAAACACAAACTTTATATTAAAAATACTAATAAGTTAGTGCGTGATGAAATCTTTGATGCGGCAGTGAATAAAACGGGCTACATTCGAGAATCTGGTTATAATCTCGTTTTCATTAATAAACACCTATGCAAAAATGCAACTATTGGCGTAATTAGTTTAAATAACATTTCCTCTGCGTATCGTTCTAGTTTTACTAAAAGCAAATTAGAAAAATTCGGCTGCACAGCATTAAATGGAAGAACAATTCGTGATGTAGCTGGAGAAGCTCAATATGAAGATGGCTATGATGAAGTGGGATTTAATACGCTAATTCAGCAATTATCAAAATAATGTTCATAAACACAAAAAACGCGAGATAAGAGTTGTTTTATCTCGCATTTTTTTGGTTGATTTAAATAGCAATGAGAAGAATAAATCTTACGCTATTTCTCAGCTTGAGCTTGTTGATTCGCCTTATTAGCCGCATCTTCCGCTTCTTTGGAAAGTTGGATTGAAAGTGCAGAAGCAGCTTTGGACTCTTCCGACAATTTTAAAGCTAATTCTGCAGCTACATTGGATTCGTCCATTTTTTGTTTAGACAATTTTTCAGCCTCTTCGCCACCTTGACTTAGTGCGATTTCAGCCTCTTTTTGTTTTTGCATTGCCACTTTTACAGCTTCATTAGCTTGAACTGATTTGTCTTGAGCGACTTTCGCTGTATCAATCGCTTGCTGGGATTTCTCTAAGGCAATTTGTTTATAATTGATCAATACGGGCTTTTGAGCCGGTTGTTCTGCAGTCATTTTCGCTTGGTCAGTTGTTTTAGTTTGTTCTATCATTTTAGGTTTATCATCACAAGCAGCCAAGATTATTGCTGAACTTAATACTAACCAAAATGCTTTTTTCATAAAAGCAATACATTTTGTACGAAATAATTATAAATAAACCTATTATTTTGATAATCATTTCCATTCCAAAACAACATAAAAAGTAGTACTATTATTTCCGATGAATAATTGTTGTGCTGTTGAACGATTATTCAGGCATTCAATCTATCTTTTTTAAATAAGGACATCTTATGCGAAATTCATTCAAAATTATGACCGCACTTGCACTTGGTTTATTTGCAATGCAAGCTAACGCAAAATTTAAAGTCGTAACCACTTTTACCGTGATTCAAGATATTGCGCAAAATGTGGCAGGCAATGCAGCAACAGTGGAATCTATTACCAAACCAGGTGCTGAAATTCACGAGTATGAACCAACGCCAAAAGACATTGTAAAAGCGCAATCTGCCGATTTAATTTTATGGAACGGCTTAAATTTGGAACGTTGGTTTGAGCGTTTCTTCCAAAATGTTAAAGATAAACCTGCTGTGGTAGTAACAGAAGGTATTCAACCATTATCTATTTATGAAGGCCCGTATAAAGATGCGCCTAATCCACACGCTTGGATGTCGCCATCTAATGCTTTAATTTATATTGAAAATATTAAGAATGCGTTAGTGAAATACGATCCACAAAATGCAGCTGTGTATGAAAAAAATGCCGCTGACTATGCTCAAAAAATTAAACAACTTGATGAACCGCTTCGTGCAAAATTAGCACAAATTCCAGAATCGCAACGCTGGCTTGTAACAAGTGAAGGTGCTTTCAGTTATTTGGCGAAAGATTACAACTTAAAAGAAGGTTATTTATGGCCAATCAATGCAGAACAACAAGGCACACCACAACAAGTGCGTAAAGTGATTGATTTAGTTCGTAAAAACAATATTCCAGTTGTGTTTAGTGAAAGTACAATTTCAGCGAAACCTGCACAACAAGTAGCCAAAGAAAGTGGCGCAAAATACGGTGGCGTATTGTACGTTGATTCACTTTCTGCGAAAAACGGCCCTGTGCCAACTTATATTGATTTGCTTAACGTCACTGTATCAACCATTGTTAAAGGATTCGGAAAATAATGGACTCTTTCTCGACATCAATTTGGGTTAATGATGTAACTGTGCGTTACAACAATGGTCATACTGCTATTCACAATATGACGTTCTCACTCAATAGTGGAACTATTTGTGCGTTAGTTGGCGTGAATGGAAGTGGCAAGTCCACATTATTTAAAAGCATAATGGGGCTTGTAAAGCCACAACAAGGCGAAATTAAACTTTGTGATTTGCCAATTTCCCAAGCACTGAAACGTAATTTGGTTGCTTATGTTCCACAATCAGAAGAAGTGGACTGGCAATTTCCAGTGTCAGTGTATGATGTCGTGATGATGGGGCGTTATGGGTATATGAATTTTCTTCGTATCCCCAAAGCGATTGATAAACAAAACGTTCAAGAGGCGATGCAGCGAGTAAATATTGAGCATCTTGCGCATCGTCAAATTGGCGAGTTATCTGGCGGGCAGAAAAAACGCGTGTTTTTAGCCCGCGCTTTAGCACAACAAAGTCCAATTATTTTATTGGATGAACCTTTCACTGGCGTTGATGTAAAAACTGAAAATGCCATTGTTGATCTTCTTCAACAGCTTCGGGAAGAAGGTCATCTGATTCTTGTTTCAACCCATAACTTAGGTTCTGTTCCTGATTTTTGTGATCAAGTGGTAATGATTAATCGCACGGTCATCGCCGTAGGAAAAACAGAAGATACCTTTAACCAACATAATTTGGAAATTGTATTTGGTGGGGTGTTACGTCATATTAAATTATTGGGCGAAAATTTACATAATGATGAAGATAAACGTTCTGTTACCGTCTTAACAGATGATGAAAAAGCCGTTGTATTCTATGGCGAAACTAAGCAAGATCCACCTGCGCTAACAACACAGGATTGCCATTTTGAAGACTGTCCTTGTAAAAGTGCGGTCGAAAATAAGAAGGAATAGGTAATGTTAGATTTATTGCTCGAACCTTTTTCCTATGATTATATGCTCAAGGCGATGATTTTGAGTACCGCAGTGGGTGGCATTTGTGCTTTTTTGTCTTCATATTTAATGCTTAAAGGCTGGTCTCTAATTGGCGATGCGCTTTCTCATTCCGTTGTGCCTGGTGTTGCAATTGCCTATGCTTTTGCCTTGCCTTATGCACTTGGTGCATTTTTTGCAGGTATTTTTGCCGCACTTTCTATTCTTTGGATTAAATCCATTTCTAAACTGAAAGAAGATGCCGTTATCGGGTTTATTTTCAGTACTTTCTTTGCATTAGGTTTGTTAATCGTTTCTTTAAATCCAACCGCAGTAAATGTGCACAATATCATTTTAGGTAATATTTTAGGCATTGCTGATGAAGATATTTACCAAGTCGCAATTATTATCGGCGTTTGTTTAGTGTTGCTTTTATTGTTCTGGAAAGACTTATTACTGATCTTTTTCGATGAAACACAGGCAAGAACAGTAGGGCTTTCGCCATTATTTTATAAAGTTTTATTTTTTACTTTATTAAGTGCTTGTGTGGTAGCTGCATTGCAAACTGTGGGGGCGATTTTAGTGATTGCGATGGTCGTTACCCCAGGTGCGACAGCATATTTACTCACAGATAAATTCAAAACCTTGTCAATCATCGCTATTATTTTAGGGGCGGTGACAAGTTTTGTTGGTGTTTATATTAGCTATTATTTAGATGGTGCCACAGGCGGTGTGATTGTGACATTGCAAACATTATTGTTTTTAGTCGCTTTCTTATTTTCACCAAAATATGGCTTATTAACTCGTAATAAAAAGGCGGTAGAAAATGTTTGATTGGCTTTTAGAACCGCTACAATTTGAGTTTATGCAAAATGCCTTATTGACCGCATTGATTGTTTCGATTATCTGTGCGTTACTTTCTTGCTATTTAGTCTTGAAAGGTTGGTCATTAATGGGTGATGCAATTTCTCACGCTGTATTACCTGGTATTGTACTTGCTTATTTGGCAGGAATTCCTTTAGCCATTGGTGCATTTTTCTCAGGTATTTTTTGTTCGCTTGGTGTGGGATATTTGAAAGAAAATAGCCGTATAAAAGAAGATACAGCAATGGGTATTGTATTTTCTGGAATGTTTGCTATTGGTTTGGTTATGTTTACCAAAATTCAAACAGAACAGCATTTAACCCATATTTTGTTTGGTAATGTGTTGGGTGTAAGTCATCAAGAGCTGATTCAAAGTGCGGTCATTTCTGCGATAATTTTTTGTCTGATTGTCTTTAAACGTAAAGACTTTCTGCTTTATTGTTTTGATCCAAGTCACGCCCGTGTTGCAGGACTTTCTCCTAAAATTTTACATTATGGTTTATTAATTCTACTTGCTTTAACCATTGTAAGCACGATGCAAGTGGTAGGTGTTATTTTGGTGGTGGCAATGTTAATTGCACCAGGAATTACCGCACTTACGCTTACCAAATCTTTTGATAAAATGTTATGGGTTGCTATTGCAAGTTCCATTGCATCAAGCCTAATTGGCGTAATATTGAGCTATCATTTTGATGCCTCAACAGGTGCTTGTATTATTCTTCTGCAAGCCGCATTTTTTGTTATAGCATTAGCTTATAGCAAGATTAGAATAAGATAATTTTTCTACCCCTCTTTTCTCAAAGAGAAGGTAGAAAATCGCAATAAATTTATCCGTTGGGAGATAAATAAAGTCATTCGTCTAATCGCCAATCTAAGCCTAAGCCAAATCCAACCCCATTTGCCAAAACGCAATTTCCATTCTAGTTGCAGTGGTGAAAATCTGTTGAATCTCAGCAAGCTGGCTTGGGTTTAGTGGGTTGCAAAGTGCGGTAAGAAAATCAACGGTTTCTTGGGCGGCTTGTTGAAATTCCTCACTCGCATAGGTATCAATCCACGTTTGATAAGGATTGTTCGGTAAGCGAGGATAATGCTGAGTAATGTAACGAGCAACTTGAGCGTAACCCAAAGCACAAGGGGTTACAGCTGCATAAAGCTCAGCCAAACTGCCCGTCATGCCACAATCAAGCAAATAGCGAGTATAAGCAATGCAAGCGGCACTTTCTTGAGTAGCAAAAATCTCTTGCTCACTAATTCCCCACTCACGGCAATAATTTAAATGTAGTTGAATTTCTTGGCAAAGAATCTCTAAGGTTTTACGAGGTGTTTCCATTTCAGCGAAATTTTTTGCCTTGAATACACCTAAGGCAAAGGCTCGGCTGTAATGAAAAAGATAGAGATAATCCTGCTTTAAATAATGCTGAAAACAAGCTTTGGGTAGCGTACCTTTTGCGAGCTGTTGCACAAATTCGTGTTCAATATATTGTTGCCAATAAGGCTGAGCTTGTTGAATGAGTTGTTCAATCATCTTTTTTCCTTATTCAATTTCTACCGCATATTCTTTCAACGCTAAGGCTTTTGGAATTAAGCCTTTTTGTTGCATAAATTCTGCCATTTGTTGATAACGTTTAGCGTCTAATTGGCGAGGTTTATTGGCTAACAAGGGGAGCGTGTCTTTCCACGCCAGTTGGTTTAATGGCGTGTTAAGTTCGTTTGGTTTATAGCTGACAAAGGCTTGCCACGCTTCATTGGGGTGAGCTTGTAGATAGCTTGTGGCTTGTTCAAGTGCGGTCAAAAATGCAGATGTTTTTTTATCTGTTACGCCGTTTTTATTAGCAACTAAAATCAACTCATCATAAGCTGGCACACCATATTGTTCAGGGAAGAATGCGATACCTTCTTGCTTTTCTAAAGCAAGCTGATTGAGTTCAAAATTACGAAATGCACCAATCACAGCATCCACTTGTCCAGTTAAAAGGGAGGGCGAAAGCGACCAATTTACATTCACTAATTCCACATCTTTATTGCTTAAACCAATAGAATGAAGCATTGTATCAAGTAATCCATCTTCAAAACCGCTGACAGAATACCCCACTTTTTTACCTTTTAAATCAGCAAGGCTTTTCAAATTGCTCTTTTTTAATACCACTACGCTATTTAATGGATTTGAAATCAGTGAACCCACTCGCACTAAAGGCAAGCCTTCTGCCACTTGTTGATAAAGCTGAGGCTGATAACTCACGGCTAAATCAACTTTTTCTGCCGCAGCTAATTTCGGCGGTAATGCAGGATCAGCAGGTTCGATAATTTCAACCTCCAAGTTATTTTTTTCAAAAAAGCCTTTTTGTTGAGCCACAATGATGGCTGCATGATCGGGGTTTACATACCAATCTAGCATTACGCTGATTTTCTCTTTTGCAAAGCTAGGAAGCGTGAGCATTAGCCCCATTACAAAGCTGAAATAACGGATGATTATCTTCATCTTTTTCTCCTTTAATGAAAAGTTAAACAGACCAAATAAAACGGTGTAATAGCCAATCAATGCTGAAATATAAACAGAGTGAAATTGACACTAAAATCAGTAAGGCGGCAAACATTAAATCGACTTGCATTCGGGCATTGGCGTGAATCATCAAATACCCCAACCCTTCAGATGAACCTACCCATTCGCCCACCACCGCACCAATCGGGGCGACCGAAACGGCAATTCGCAAGCCTGAAGCAAAAGCAGGCAAAGCCGCAGGTAATCGCACTTTAAGCAATAAACGCAAGGGGGAAATGTTAAAGGTTTTCGCCAAATCGAGCCACGCTTGTGGGGTGTTGCGTAGTCCATCATAACAAGCTGCCGTGACGGGGAAGTAGATAATCAGCACCGACATCACAATTTTGGATGCCATTCCATAGCCAAACCACAACACCAACAACGGCGCAATGGCAAACACGGGAATCGCTTGCGAAATGACCAAAATCGGCAATAACACAGCGGAAATTTGACGAGAAAATGAGAGCAACAACGCCGAAATCAACCCAAATAGAAAGCCTAACAACAGCCCTAAGCAGATTTCTAACAACGTGACTTGCGTATGCTGCCAAAGCAGTTCAGCGTGTGTGAATAACTGCTGCCCGACAGCTTGTGGTGAGGGAAAAATGTAGTGTGGAAAGCTGCCCAAGGTTGCGACCATTTGCCAGAGCATCAACAACACGCCAACAATTAAAAGCGGTTTAAGTAGGCGAATTTTCATTATTCGCCCCCTAATTCTCGCAATAATTGTTGCTGCAACGCCCATAAATTGGCTTGATGCAACTCACGCGGGGCGTTACCTTCGGGCAAAATTACCGCCGATAATGCTGTTTGATGAGATTCAGGCGAACGCAACACAAAAATACGCTGACTTAGCCGTAATGCCTCTTGCGGATCGTGGGTCACGAGCAGCACTGATTTATCTTCGAGCAGTTCAAAGGCTAAATCTTGAAGTTGATGGCGACTGATGGCATCAAGAGCGGAAAAAGGCTCATCAAGCAAAATCAAATCCGCCTCTTGCATTAAGGTGCGTGCCAAGGCAACCCGCTGTTTTTGCCCGCCCGAAAGCTGCGAACAAGGCTTGTGCCAATGTGCTGCCATTCCCACTTTTTCAAGCAACATTTTAGCTTTTTCAGTGGTTTTTACAGATTTTCGTCCAAATAAGACCGCTTGCAACTGCACGTTATCGACAATTGACAACCACGGATAAAGTGTCTCTTTTTGAGGCAACCACGCAATACGAATTTTCGGTTCAAATAGGATTTTCCCCTGCACCACACCTTGCGTTTCAATGCCCGCCAGTAGTCGCAAAAGTGTCGATTTCCCCACGCCTGAACTGCCCAATAAGCTCACCCATTCGTTCGGCAACAGGGTTAAATTAAGATGCTCAAATAACGTTTGTTCATTAAAGGCAAGACTCAAATCTTGAATACGCACCATCGCTCGCCTCAATGATTAAAGGGAATGCGTAATAAAAAAGAAAGGATAAGAAATGGAATGAAAAGAAAATGGATTTTTTGGCATATTAGTTTCCTACGTCAGTACTAACTGTTTCAGGTTCACGGGTATCATCTCAGCCTTTCGGCACCCCGACTAAAAATTGTTGGTAAGTTTACGCTTGTTTGGTAGAAAAAACAAGCGATTAGGTTTCTATCCGAATGGAACAAGAAAAGCATTTTTAAATTTTTCTTGCTAAGATACAACGGAGATAGTACAACTGATATTAGATAATAATTTTAGGAAGGTATAATCAACGTTTAGTAAAAAGTTCTATAAATCTATATAATGTTTATTATTTTTTAGGGATAACTTCTATTTTATTCAATGAACGGTACAATATGTCAATCAATCAATCAATCAATCAATCAATCAA
>NZ_KV833406.1:0-87462 GCF_001837655.1 Haemophilus sp. HMSC071C11
CGAGATAAGTGCGCAAGCCAAGTAGATCATCTTAATAAGTGGATTAATCAAGCAAAAGGCGGTAAATAGATTAAAAATCTAATTGAGCGGAATTAATGCCAAGTGCTGTCGCTATTTTAATGCGAGTGCTTTTACGCAAGGTCTGTGAATTTTCGTGTTGTGAATAAGCAGCTTGAGAAATGCCTAAACGGCTTGCCACTTCCGCTTGTGTTAAACCTAAGTGTTCACGCCAAGCACGCAATGCAGAATAATCGTTCAATAAAGCTAATTTGGCAACCGCTTCTGGAATACCTGTCTCAAGTGGATTGGTAAAGATGATTTTTTCATAAAATGTTAATAAATGGTTCATCTTTCTATTTTATAAGTTTTATTCAAGTATTTTAAGGATTTCCTATGTCAGACGTGAAAGGAAAATCTACGTCTGGTCGTGGATTAACACCTAAACAAGAAAAATTTTGCCAGCTTTATATTGAGCTGGGGAATGCCAGTGAAGCATATCGGCAGAGTTATGATTGCCAAGATATGAAGTCCGAAAGTATAAACCGATTGGCTAAAAAAGAATTAGATAAGATCAAGATTAGATCAAGGGTTGATGTGCTTCAACAAGAGCACCGACAACGCCATAATCTTACCCTAGATAATATCATTGCGGACTTGCAAGAGTATCGTGATATTTGTATGGGAAGAAAGCCACTTACTATTACCACTGTGGTAAAAAATGCTCAAGAAGGAACGGCACAAAGCGTTAATACCGAATGTTTCGTTTTTGAACCGACAGGTGCAAATAAAGCCCTTGAATTGCTTGGGAAGCATTTAGGGATGTTTACCAATAAAGTTGATGTAACAACTGATGGCAAGCCCTTACCTACTGTGATTAATGTGACATTTAGCGATGAGCCAGCTTAATATTCAATTTCCTACGAAATTCCGACCGCTCTTTGAATCTATTTGGCCGTTTATTATTTTCTACGGTGGGCGAGGTTCAGGTAAAAGTTTTAGTATCGCTAGAGCATTAGTATTGCGAGCCTATCAATCGCCTGTTCGAGTTTTGTGTTGCCGTGAGATCCAAAAATCCATTTCTGATTCGGTTATTCAGATGTTGGCAGATCAGATTGAAATGTTAGGTCTACAAAATTTCTTCGATGTTCAGAAAACGCAAATTATCGGGCAAAACGGTTCACGCTTCACGTTTGCTGGGCTGAAAACCAACATCACATCAATCAAGTCAATGACGGGCATTGATGTAGTTTGGGTAGAAGAAGGCGAGAATGTTTCAAAAGAAAGTTGGGATATATTGATTCCAACCATTCGTGAAGACGGTTCTCAGATTATTGTGAGCTTTAACCCGAAGAATATTCTTGATGATACCTATCAGCGTTTTGTGATTCATCCGCCTGAGCGGTGTAAATCGGTCTTAGTGAATTGGCAAGACAACCCATATTTTCCGAAAGAATTAATGGAAGATATGGAGCAGATGCGTGAGCGTGATTATGAACTTTATCGTCACGTTTATGAGGGCGAGCCTGTGGCTGATTCCGATTTAGCCATTATTAAGCCTGTATGGATTGAATGTGCGGTGGATGCGCATCTCAAGCTCGGTTTTACCGCTAAAGGAATGAAGAAAGTTGGCTTTGATGTGGCTGATGAGGGTGCGGATAGTAACGATAATGCATTTGTTCACGGTTCTGTGGTGCTTGACATTGAAGTTTGGAAGAATGGCGATGTGATTGATTCCGCCAACCGAACAAATCAAAGTGCGGTCAAATTTAAAGCTGATTTGATTATATTCGATAGTATTGGCGTGGGGGCGGGAGTAAAAGCTCACTTTAAACGCTTGCCAAAATCTTTACAAGTGGAAGGATTTAATGCTGGTGGTGCAGTTGCTTATCCCGAGCGTGAATATATCAAAGGAAAAAAGAATCAAGATATGTTTTCGAACATTAAAGCCCAATCTTGGTGGGCGTTGCGAGATAGATTCTATAAAACCTATCGAGCAGTAAAGCATGGGGATGTTTACCCTGACGATGAACTGATAAGCCTATCGAGCAATATCAAAGAGCTTGAGTATTTGAAAGCAGAATTATCACGTCCTCGTGTTGATTATGACAATAACGGGCGGGTAAAGGTTGAAAGCAAAAAGGATATGAAAAAACGTGGCATACCTTCTCCAAATATGGCGGATGCTTTAGTCATGTGCTACGCCACGACAAAACCTAAATCACTACTGGATTTATAAGATGAATATTTTAGATGGCATCAAATCACTTGCGTTAAAGTTAGGCAGCAAACAAGACCAGACATATTATGCTCGTGGGCTTAGCTTAACCGATGACTTAATGCAAATCGAAGCATTATGGCGTGATAACTGGATTGCAAATAAGGTTTGTATTAAACGTTCGGAAGATATGGTGCGTAATTGGCGCGATATTTTCTCGAATGACTTGAAATCTGAACAGCTAGACGAGTTCACTAAGCTCGAGCGCAGATTAAAACTGCGTGAGACATTAACTAAAGCGTTGCAATGGTCTAGTTTGTATGGGGCAGTGGGTTTATTACTTGTCACTGACACAATTAACATCACTTCGCCATTGCAGCCTACAGAACGATTAAAGCGGTTGATTATCTTACCTAAATGGAAAATTTCACCTACAGGACAACGAGATGATGATGTGTTTTCGCCAAACTTTGGTCGATATAGTGAATATACCATTATTGGCGGCACACAATCTGTTTTAGTGCATCATTCACGTTTATTAATTATCAATGCCAATGATGCACCTTTATCTGATAATGATGTTTGGGGTGTGTCAGACTTTGAAAAGATTATTGATGTACTTAAACGCTTTGATAGTGCCTCAGCGAATGTCGGCGACCTTATTTTTGAAAGTAAAATCGATATTTTCAAAATTGCAGGGTTATCTGACAAGATTTCAGCTGGGTTAGAAAATGATGTGGCTCACGTTATTTCAGCGGTGCAGTCGATTAAATCAGCAACCAATAGTCTGTTGCTTGATGCGGAAAATGAGTACGACCGAAAAGAATTATCTTTTGGTGGGTTAAAAGATTTATTGACAGAGTTTCGCAATGCGGTGGCAGGTGCGGCAGATATGCCAGTCACCATTTTGTTTGGGCAATCTGTTTCGGGATTGGCAAGTGGAGATGAGGATATTCAAAACTACCACGAATCCATTCATCGATTGCAAGAAACAAGATTGCGTCCTGTGCTTGAAGTGCTTGATACATTACTATGCAATGAATTATTTGGTGGGCAACCTGATGACTGGTGGTTTGAGTTTTTACCATTGACGGTGGTTAAACAAGAACAACAAGTCAATATGCTTAATACCTTTGCTACAGCGGCAAATACGTTAATTCAAAATGGCGTAGTAAATGAATATCAAGTAGCAAACGAACTGCGCGAAAGTGGCTTGTTTGCCAATATCTCCGCTGAAGACATTGAGGAAATGAAAAATGTTAATGAATTTGCCGGAAATTTTGAAGAGCCAGAAAACACGGAAGATGCGCAAGTTCAAGCCAGTGAAGATGAGCAAGAGAACGGAGCTTTGGTATAGACAACAGCTTAAACAGTTCGTCAAAACGATGACCGATGATGTAGAAAGAGCTATGCAACAACCGCAAGGCTCTTTTTTTATGGATGATGCGAAAGGGTTCCAGGCGATTAGTGCGAAAGCGCTGATGAAAGTATTAGAAAAGTACGAAAAATCTGACCGCATTTCTCAAGCTGAAAATATCGCCAATGGCTTCGTTGGTCGTGGTGATGCACAAAACCATGCTGAAGTATCAACCAATTTGAAAAACCAAACTGGCATCGATTTATCCGCTTATTTACGCAATAGTCCAAATATTGCTGAAAGAGTGAATGCATTGACCGCTGGTAATATCCAGTTAATCAAGTCTATTCGCTCGCAATATCTTGATAAAGTGCAAAATACCGTCATGCAAGCAATGGTTCGGGGTTCTTTAAATAAAGACCTTGCAGCACAAGTAAAAGACTTAGGTAAAACAACCGAAAAACGAGCGATGTTTATTGCTCGAGACCAGTCCTCAAAATTAAATGCCGCCTTAACGCAAGCGAGACATGAAGAGGTTGGTATAAAAAAATACATGTGGTCAACATCGGGTGATGAGCGTGTGCGAGAAAGCCATGCGGAAAAAGATGGGCAGATATTCGAATATGCCAATCCGCCTGCCGATACTGGTCACCCTGGTCATGATGTTAATTGTCGATGCGTTCAGATTCCAGTGCTTGATGATGTAGTTAACTTAAAATCAGAAGAAACCGAATTAAGCTACCAGGCCGCAGAACCTAATAAGACAGGGAAAATGGATCTCGATGAGTTATTTGAAAGCTCTATCGGTGGAGGTGGTAATAAGTCATTTTCTAACTTTGGTGGGGTTAATTCTGAATTAATTACGTTAGCGAAAGAGAGTATTGGTTTGGATATTACAGATTGGCAACACAGTATTGATGAATCAAGCATCCGACACATATTGAAACAACATGGAAACGAAAAAGCGGAAAATAAACGAGGGCAAAGAGCCGTTACAAAAAAAGACATTTTATTATTGCCTTTGGTTGTCTCCGCATTTGATAGCATTGAGTACACTGGGACAAGCGATTCAGGGAATGAAACGTTTTTGATTAAAAAAGAGATTGATGACGAAATATTCAGCGTGCAGGAAGTTAGGAAGAGACACAAGAAGATTGCAGTTAAAACAATGTGGATTAAAAGGAAAAAGAAAGCCACAAGCTCCGCATAGTGCTTGACTCACAAATGGCGTCTGCTTAACGTCCGAAACGTGCTATGCCCTATTGCCTGTGGCTTGGCTTATTTTATCACTCTTAAGATACTAAATTCAACTCGGCCTGAAATTGCCGAGTTTTTTATTGGGGTAAATAAATGAAATTTACAGACAAAACCACTCAAGCAGCTACACAAAGAACCATCACTAAAGATGGTTTTTTAGTTGTGCCCGCAACCATTTCTAAAGTTGGGGTATTTGATTACCTTGCTACAGAACTAGGCTTAAAAGAAGACGGCATTAAAAAGGTCGCTCGCACAGAGAAATCGTTGTAATGCTCGTGTAGAGCTTAATTTTACAATATTTTCCATTAATTATTTCTTTATTATTTGCACATCATTTTTGTTCCTCGTAGAATACGAGCAACCTTACCTTTAAAGTGCGGTGAAAATTGACCGCACTTTTCTTACAGTAAACTATCCTGAGAGATAAACGAGTATGTATCAATTATTCCGTCACGGCATTTTCCAAATGGATGCTGAAAAGGCTCATGATTTCACGATTCAATGCTTGAAATTAGCAGGTAATCCTTTATTTCAACCGATCTTAAAATCTCTTATTCATGCTCCAAAAGGCTTTCCGAAAACGGTAATGGGTGTGAATTTCCCTAATCCCATTGGATTGGCGGCAGGGGCAGATAAAAATGGCGATGCGATTGAGGGCTTTGGTGCATTGGGTTTTGGTTTTTTAGAACTGGGAACTGTCACGCCCGTTGCACAAGATGGGAATGCAAAGCCACGTCAGTTTCGCTTGATTGAAGCTGAAGGCATTATTAACCGTAATGGTTTTAATAATAATGGTATTGACTATCTTATAGAAAATGTGAAAAACGCCCGTTATAAAGGTGTGATAGGCATCAATATTGGTAAGAATAAATTCACACCTTTGGAACAAGGCAAAGATGATTATATTTTCTGTTTGAACAAAGCCTATAACTACGCAGGTTATATTACGGTGAATATTTCATCTCCCAATACACCAGATTTGCGTCAATTACAATATGGTGATTATTTCGATGATTTATTGCGAAGCATCAAGGATCGTCAGACTATTTTGGCAAACCAATACAATAAATATGTGCCGATTGCGGTAAAAATTGCACCAGATTTAACGGAAAGTGAATTAGTGCAAATTGCGGATACGTTGGTTCGTCATAAAATGGATGGCGTTATTGCAACGAATACTACAATTTCTCGTGATACTGTGATGGGGATGAAAAATGCCGAACAGCAAGGCGGATTAAGTGGAAAGCCGTTGCAGCATAAAAGCACAGAGATTATTAAGCGATTACATCAAGAACTGAAAGGTCAGATTCCCATTATTGGTAGCGGTGGCATTGATGGTTTGCAAAATGCGCAAGAGAAAATTGAGGCTGGCGCCGAGTTGTTGCAAGTTTATTCAGGATTGATTTATCACGGTCCAAAATTAGTAAAAGAATTAGTAAAAAATATTAAATAATGGCAAAAAAATACGATTTACATTGCCACAGCACCGAATCAGATGGAGTGTTGAGTCCAACCGAATTAGTGCATCGTGCTTATGCGCAAGGCGTGAACGTGTTGGCATTATGCGATCACGATACGATTGCGGGCATTGATGAAGCTGAGATTGCAGCGAAAGAAGTAGGCATTGAATTGATTACTGGAGTAGAAATTTCGACAAATTGGGAAGGGCGAGGGATCCATATTGTAGGATTAAACTTCGATAAAACTCATCCAAAAATGACCGCACTTTTGCAAAGTCAAAAAGCATTACGGGAAAAAAGAGCGGTGGAAATTGGCGATAAATTAGAAAAAGCAGGGATTCCTAATGCTTATGACGGGGCAAAAGCCTTAGCTGATGGTGAAGTTACGCGTGCTCATTACGCACGTTATTTGGTGCAGATTGGTAAGGTATCTAATGATGGTCAGGCTTTTAAACGCTATTTAGGGCAAGGAAAATCGGCATTTGTTAAAGCTGAATGGGCTGATATTCCCACAGCGATTGAGACAATCCATGCCGCAGGCGGTGTAGCCGTTATTGCGCATCCATTACGTTATAACATGACGGGGAAATGGGTGCGTAAGCTGATAGTCGATTTTAAGGCTTGGGGCGGTGATGGAATGGAAATGGCGGATTGTGGTCAAACAAAAGATCAGCGTCAAATGCTTGCTCGTTGGGCAAAAGAATTTAATCTGCTGGGATCCGTTGGCTCCGATTTTCATTTCCCTTGTGGCTGGATTGAGTTAGGAAAAAATTTAGATTTAGTTGATAGCGTTATCCCAGTTTGGGAAAAATTTTAGTCAGATAGAGAATGTTCAAATAATAAATACCGGTTTTCTTGATAATAATTTATTGGGAAACAGGTATTTTTTATGGCACAAAATATAAAAAACTGAATTTATCCTTGAGATTTTTTCTGACTATCTAATAAATAATTTGGCGGTAATTCAGGTGTAGAATCTTGTTCATCAAAGGATTCAATTTCAGGTTTGAGATAAAACTCTGTCGCTTCATGATTGCTTTTCGTTTTGCCTAATAATTGTGGCTGAAGTTTTACAAAAGTACTATTCGGTGCAAGCCAAATGCCGATAAATGCTTGATTAAATTTAGCATCAAAATCGTGTTCTAAAACTGTATCATTTAAGACGAAGTAGCCTCTATCGGGTAAGGCAATATAGTTCAAAATATCGTTTGGTGAGAAATCAGGAAAGGTCGCTTGCATTTCTTTAAGCCAGCTTTGAGTATCGCCATCATTAAGTTTTAAGGTTTCGATTTCTTTAATGAGCGTAATCGCAAAATTTTTTCCTTCAATGGGTTTTTCATATTTGAAAGAGAGCATTAATGGACGTTCATTTTCTTGATAAGTGCCAGTTTCAGAAAACAAACCAATGGTATAAACATGGAACGGCCCCCAAGTGTATTCGGCATTTCCGATGGGTTGCCAATGAGCAAAAGGTGCGGCAGAAAAAAACGTTATCATTGCCACAAAAAGGGATTTCATTTTCATAATAAATAGCCGTGAATAAAATTTTGTTGATTATAACAAACCGCATCAAAAAGCAAATTAGAAATCAGTAAAAAGGCGAGTAATTTTACTCGCCTTTGATCGTTGTAATGTTAATTTGTGCGATGAATTATTTTAAGCTACCCACCATATCTTCTGGGCGAACCCATTTATCAAAATCTTCGGCAGACACTAAACCTAAATTAATCGCTTCTTCACGTAATGTGGTGCCATTTTTGTGTGCGGTTTTTGCAATTTTAGCTGCATTTTCATAACCGATATTCGTATTAAGTGCGGTCACCAGCATCAATGAATTTTCAAGTTGTTGTTTAATGCGTGGATAGTTTGGCTCAATACCCACTGCACAGTGTTCATCGAAAGATACGCAAGCATCGCCCAATAATTGAGCAGATTGTAAGAAGTTTGCAATCATCACAGGGTTGAACACATTTAATTGGAAGTGACCTTGTGAACCCACAAATGCGATTGTAGTGTCATTACCAAATACTTGTGCACAGACCATTGTCATCGCTTCGCATTGAGTTGGGTTTACTTTACCTGGCATAATTGAAGAACCTGGTTCATTTTCAGGAATTAAAATTTCGCCAATTCCCGAACGAGGGCCTGATGCTAATAGACGAATATCGTTCGCAATTTTAAATAAACTCATTGCTAATTGACGTAATGCACCGTGAGTTTCAACAATCGCATCATGAGCGGCTAATGCTTCAAATTTATTATCTGCAGTGACAAACGGAAGTGTGGTGAATTTTGCAATGTAATCTGCCACTTTAACATCATAGCCTTTCGGCGTATTCAAACCTGTGCCAACCGCAGTTCCACCCAATGCTAATTGGCTTAAATGTGGCAGCGTATTTTTTAATGCTTTTAAGCCGAAATCTAATTGAGCTGCATAAGCCGAAAATTCTTGACCTAATGTGAGTGGCGTTGCATCCATTAAGTGAGTGCGGCCAATTTTTACCACGTTTTTGAAGGCTTCAGATTTTGCCGCAAAAGTTTTTTGTAAACGTTCAACACAAGGAATGGTGTGCTCAACTACTTTTTTATATGCCGCAATGTGCATTGCCGTTGGGAAAGTATCATTTGAAGATTGTGATTTGTTCACATCGTCATTTGGGTGAATAATAGATTTTTCACCTAATTTTCCACCGTTTATCACATGTGCACGATTGGCAACTACTTCGTTCACATTCATATTAGATTGTGTACCAGAACCAGTTTGCCAAATAACAAGTGGGAATTGATCATCTAATTTATTTGCTAAAATTTCGTCACAAGCCAGAGCAATTAAATCACGTTTTTCAAGAGGTAATACACCTAAATCATGATTAGCAAATGCGGCTGCTTTTTTCAAATAGCCAAAAGCTTCGATAATTTCATGTGGCATTGATGCGGCTGGGCCAATTTTAAAGTTATTGCGTGAACGTTCAGTTTGTGCAGCCCAGTATTTATCTGCTGGAACTTGAACTTCACCCATTGTGTCTTTTTCAATACGAAATGCCATAAAATACTCCGTTAGTTTTGAAAAGGTGGAATAACAAAATTTAGGGTATATAGTAGCGATTTTGTTTTGTTCAAGCGATAATTTTATGTTGGTTTTATGATGTAGATCACAAAATGCTAGGTAAGATATGGATTAAATATAAAATAAACTCAATGTAATTTTCCTTCCAAAAGAAAAAATGCGGTCAAAATTAACCGCACTTTGACATACAAGGCAATTGGGTTATATTTTTCTGTCTGTCTGTCTGTCTGTCTGTCTGTCTGTCTAAGATTATCCCAAGAAAGATGATGATAAAACAAGTATTCTTCATTATAAAAACGAGGAGAGTTAGCTGAATGTTCCTTTAACCAAGGTTTGTTGCTACCAATGTAGTGAATAATATGCGGAGTAAATTTTATTTTCTCTTTATGTTCCATCCATAAATATTCAATAAATTTAACCTGAATATTAAATTTTACAGGTAATAATTTAATCAAATTCGTAGGTATGCTAAAATTAATAACATCTTGATCTCCATACACAAAAAATTCACCATATTTGGCAGCGTACTCAATAAAATACTGCTCAATGTTATTTTCTCGCCATTTATTTAGATTAATTAACATCACTCCCGTATTAATATATTGCTGTTTTTCATAAAATGGATGTTCCCATAAATATTCAGAAAAAAAGTCACTCACACCCGCAATTAAGCTATCTTCTAAATTAATATCCCATAATTCGTCTATAGCCTGATGAATAATAAGATCCATATCAAGATAAATAACTCGTTCAATATGCTGAGGTAAAATTTGATGAAGATATAAACGGAATAATGAAGCAGTGCTTTGGATGTGAGCAGGAGATATTACAGTTGGAAATGAGAATTGATTAATATTAAATTGAATATCGTACAGTGTGTTATCAAATTTAGCACAATGCATTTTTAATTTTTCTAAACTTTCAGCAGGAATACCATCGTGTATTACATAAATATTGATGTTATTATGATGGTAGCAAAGGGATTTTAGTACGGTGTCTAAGTGACTAGCAAAATTACAATCTAGTGTAAATACAATGTTCATTATTACTCCTCAATTTTAATGTTGATTATTCGGATCGTGATTATAAGTATACAAGTAAAAGCAATCTTTTGTTTTTTCAGTAAATCAATAATTGCTGGTGTAATTATTTCGTTCTTGGTTTTGGTTAAAACAAAATAATGCAGGTTATTTTATAGCATAGAGAAAATAAAGTAACCTTATTTGTGATATCAGTAGAATTGTCATTTATGTGTTAGGCGTTTGTAGTGCGCTTTCGGATATGCCAGTTGTTGTCCCAACGGTAAATGAATCACAGCTTTTAGAACTAAGACAACGTAACATTGTTAGTTTGCCTTATCCATAAATAAGCCAACTTGCTTTAACCCTTGCCCCTATTTTACAAGGGACTAATCTTAATCAAATGTTTGTTACCTCTTTATTGCCAGCGTCTTATACAGGTGTGGAAACCGTAACTAAACTTGCTGGACAAACAGCCCATTTATTAAACAGTATTCCATTAGACGAAGAAGATACTCGCTTTGCATTTGATGTCTATCCGCATCAAACACCCTGTTTATCTAATCAATTACAATGAATTATTTTTAATAATATCTATTTAATTATTTATCTTCTAAGGTTTTTTCGTTAAAATTCTCAGTTTTATATGGGGCAAGATTGAGAAAATAACGGGGCTAAAATGGCAAAAACTGCACAATTTTATATTCTTACGGAAAATTGTACTTTAACTGTCGAAGAAATAGCCTGTAATCTTGCTGCTTCAATATGGCGTTCAGGGAAAAAAGTACTAATTAGTTGCGAAAGTGAGAGCCAAGCATTAGAAATTGATGAACTTTTGTGGCAACGAGATCCCAATGAATTTGTTCCGCATAATTTATCAGGTGAGGCAACACAATATCCCACACCAATTGAAATTTCATGGCTTGAGAAACGAAATTTACAACGCCGTGATGTGTTAATTAATTTGCAACAAGAAATTCCAGATTTTAGCCATAGTTTTACCCAAATTATTGATTTTGTACCGAAAGATGACGTCTTAAAAACACAAGCTCGAGAACGTTATAAACAATTACGTCTGCAAGGTTGGAATCTTTCTACTGAAAACGTGGGTTAATAAATGAACGATATTGCCTTTTATCAACGCTTTCAATTTTGAGTATTGAGCAGTAGGTTTTGAATTAATTAAAGAGGATAATTGATGACTGAACGTGAGAAAATTATTCAACAACAGAAACAACTTAAAGCGTTATTTTCAGTTTGGATGAAAGAAAAAATGAATCACGAGGTGGTTACCTTTCAAAAAACTGATGGCAAGATAGTCGAGCATTATCCTGATGGTTCGGAAAAAATTGTGGGTTATGCAAAATAAAGCGATTTTTTATTGTGGAACAAATGGTTCGGGAAAAAGTACTTTACGTTCTTTTAACCAAGATGCTGTGCAAATTGTGATTGATTCTGATCATATTGCAATGCAGATTAATCCTCAAAATCCAAGACTTGCTGATATTGATGCAGGCAGAAAAGCGATAGGGCTATTTCGTTTTGCTATTAAGCAACATATTGATTTTTCCATGAAATCGACACTTTCAGGTAATTAAATTATTCAAAGAATGAAAACGGCGAAATAAAGTGGCTTTTATGTGCATTTAAATTATATTGGCTTTAATAAAGTTTCTATTAATTTAGATCGTGTAAAAGCAAGGGTTAAAACAGGTGGTCATTTTATTGATGAGCAAACCATTCGACAACGTTTTAATATCAGTCGAGAGAATTTAATAACAGCCCTTTTATCTTGTGATGAAGCGTTAATTTATGATAACTCGGGTGAAATGCCTGGAGTTATTTTTCATTTTTATGATAAGAGAATTACGCAAATTGCTGAGGAATTAGTTGAGTGGTATAAATTGTTATTGATGAGATTTTATTGTTAGGGTTTAAAATTAGTGAGTAAAGAGATTTCATTTTATGCAAACTACACGAATAAAATTTTATTAAATAGTTCTTTGAAAGAAAAATAAAAGATAAGGTAGTAACTTTTCAAAAGTAAGATGAGATTATTATTGAACATCAGCCTTGGTAATTCAGAAAAATTATAGGTATGCAAAATAAAACTATTTTTTAGTTCAGGAGATTTTTAATGGAAAAACTAAGGTTTATTGATTTTTGTGCAGGTATTGGTGGGGGGCGATTAGGCTTAGAGTTTAACGGAATGGAATGTATTGCTCATAGCGAAGTCGATCTTAATCCTGCAAAAACATATGAAATATTTTTTAATGATAGTCGTAATTTAGGTGATTTAACTCAACTTGCTCCAAAATCTTTACCTGATTTTGATTTAATGATTGCAGGATTTCCTTGCCAAACATTTTCTATCATTGGGAAAAGAGATGGTTTTCTAGATAATAGAGGGCAAATAATATATTATTTAAGCAATATTTTGAAAGTGAAAAAAGTACCATTTTTTATTTTAGAAAATGTTAAGGGATTAGTAAATCATAACCAAGGTGAAACTTTAAAATCAATCTTAGAAATATTAGAAAGTTGTAACTATGATGTGTATTATAAAGTATTAGATAGTCAATTTTATGGTACGCCACAAATGAGAGAAAGGATCTATTTTGTTGGAATAAGAAAAGATATACATCATTCTGATTATGTCTTTCCTGAGCCTAAAAGCAATAATGAAAATGAGTTGTCAAATTATTTAATTGGGGATGGTAAATATAAATTTTTGATAAATAAAACTTTTGAAAATTATATTAATAATAAATACAATAAGGATAGAATAAGTTTAGATCAAATATATGAGAAAAATTATCAGGTAATAGATTGGAGACAGTCAGATTTACGGATCTATGAAAATAAAATACCAACGCTTAGAACAGGTAGGCACGGGATTTTATATGTCAAGGATAATCAATTATATAAGTTAAGTGGTTACGAGGCTTTATTATTACAAGGATTTCCGAAAGAGATTGCTCAAAAAGCCATTGATTATAAATTACCCGATAGTAAGATTTTATCCCAAGCTGGAAATGCGATGACGGTTAATGTAATACAGAAAATCGCAGAAAAATTACTAATCTCTATAAATAAAGGTAAATAAAATGAATCTGGTAGAATTAGGATCTAAAACAGCTAAAGATGGTTTTAAAAACGAAAAAGATATTGCAGATAGATTTGAAAATTGGAAAGAGAATTCAGAAGCCCAAGATTGGTTAGTTACAATGGGACATAACTTAGATGAAATCAAATCTGTTAAAGCTGTTGTATTAAGTGGATATAAATCAGATATAAATGTTCAAGTTTTAGTTTTTTATAAAGACGCGTTAGATATTCATAATATTCAAGTTAAGCTCGTTAGTAATAAACGTGGTTTTAATCAGATAGATAAACGCTGGCTTGCTCATTATCAGGAAATGTGGAAATTTGATGATAATCTATTAAGAATATTAAAACATTTTACGGGTGAACTTCCTCCATATCATTCAAATACAAAAGATAAGCGAAGAATGTTTATGACAGAATTTTCTCAAGAAGAGCAAAATATCGTTCTTGATTGGCTAGAAAAGAACAGAGTTCTTGTGCTAACCGATATATTAAGAGGAAGAGGCGATTTTGCCGCTGAATGGGTACTTGTAGCACAAAAAGTAAGTAATAATGCAAGATGGATATTGAGAAATATTAATGAGGTTTTACAACACTATGGTTCAGGTGATATTTCTCTTTCCCCAAGAGGCTCTATTAACTTTGGTCGAGTAACTATTCAAAGAAAAGGGGGAGATAATGCTAGAGAAACCGCAAATATGTTGCAATTCAAAATTGATCCAACAGAGTTATTTGATATTTAGAAATTAGTAAAATAAGTAAAAGAGTAAACAATGACAAAAAACCTCCAAATGGCAGATCGTTTTAATCCGTCTGCGGTAGAACAAGCCCTTTATCAACATTGGGAAGAGAGCGGTTATTTTAAACCGTCTGAAAATGAAAATGTGCCGAGCTATTGCATTGCGATTCCGCCGCCGAACGTCACGGGTTCTTTGCATATGGGGCATGCTTTCCAACAAACCTTAATGGATACCTTAATCCGTTTTAACCGTATGGAAGGGCATAACACCTTATGGCAAGCGGGGACAGACCACGCGGGTATTGCAACCCAAATGGTGGTGGAGCGTAAAATCGCTGCAGAAGAAGGCAAAACTCGCCACGATTATGGTCGTGAAGCATTCATCAACAAAATTTGGGACTGGAAAGCTTATTCAGGCGGCACAATCAGCCAACAAATGCGTCGTTTAGGTAACTCAATCGACTGGGAACGTGAGCGTTTTACTATGGACGAGGGGTTATCCAATGCGGTAAAAGAAGTGTTTGTTCGTTTGCACGAAGAAGGTTTGATTTACCGTGGCAAACGCTTAGTAAACTGGGACCCAAAACTTCACACCGCGATTTCTGATTTAGAAGTAGAAAACAAAGAGAGCAAAGGTTCTCTTTGGCATTTCCGTTATCCGTTAGCAAACGGTGCAAAAACGGCAGATGGTAAAGATTATTTAGTGGTGGCAACCACGCGTCCAGAAACTATGTTGGGCGATACGGCGGTGGCTGTGCATCCTGAAGATGAACGCTACAAAGATTTGCAAGGTAAGACGGTAATTCTACCGCTTGCAAACCGTGAAATTCCGATTATTGCGGATGAATATGTGGATCGTGAATTCGGTACTGGTGTGGTGAAAATTACGCCTGCGCACGACTTTAACGACTATGAAGTGGGTAAACGTCACAGCTTGCCGATGGTCAATGTATTAACCTTAAACGCAGATATTCGTGATGAAGCGGAAATTATCGGTACTGACGGAAAACCACTTGCAGACTATGAAGCGATTATTCCTGCGGATTACCGTGGCTTAGAGCGTTTTGCTGCACGTAAAAAAATCGTGGCAGATTTTGAAGCGTTAGGGCTTTTAGATGAAATTAAACCACACGATTTGAAAGTGCCTTATGGCGACCGTGGTGGTGTGCCAATCGAGCCAATGCTTACAGACCAATGGTATGTGAGCGTAAAACCGCTTGCTGATGTAGCGATTAAAGCAGTGGAAGATGGCGAAATCCAATTTGTGCCGAAACAATATGAAAATCTTTACTTCTCTTGGATGCGTGATATTCAAGATTGGTGTATCTCTCGCCAACTTTGGTGGGGACACCGTATTCCAGCGTGGTATGACGCGGAAGGTAATGTTTATGTCGCGCGTAACGAAGAAGAAGTGCGGTCAAAATACAATTTAGATTCTGCGGTTGAACTCAAGCAAGATGAAGATGTGTTAGACACATGGTTCTCATCAGGCTTATGGACGTTCTCTACCTTAGGCTGGCCAGAGCAAACCAAAGAGCTCAAAATGTTCCACCCAACGGATGTGTTGATTACCGGCTTCGATATCATCTTCTTCTGGGTTGCGCGTATGATTATGTTTACGATGCATTTTGTGAAAGATGAAAATGGCAAACCACAAGTGCCATTCAAAACGGTGTACGTAACAGGCTTGATCCGTGATGAGCAAGGTCAAAAAATGTCGAAATCGAAAGGTAACGTACTTGATCCAATCGATATGATTGACGGTATCAGCCTTGAAGATTTACTTGAGAAACGTACTGCCAACATGATGCAGCCGCAATTAGCAGAGAAAATTGCTAAAGCAACCCGTAAAGAATTTACGGACGGTATTGCTGCTCACGGTACAGACGCATTGCGTTTCACATTAGCTGCGTTGGCTTCAAACGGTCGTGATATCAACTGGGATATGAAACGTTTAGAAGGCTACCGCAACTTCTGTAATAAATTATGGAATGCAAGCCGTTTCGTATTAACGAATGACAAATTAGATTTAAGCGAAGGCGAGATCGAATTTTCATTAGCGGATCGTTGGATTCAATCGGAATTCAATCGCACAGTGGAAACTTTCCGTAATTCATTAAGCCAATATCGTTTTGACCTTTGTGCCAATGCGATTTATGAATTTACCTGGAACCAATTCTGCGACTGGTATTTAGAATTGACTAAACCAGTATTTGCAAACGGTAATGCAGCACAAATCCGTGCAGCAAGCCAAACTTTGGTTCATGTGCTAGAAAAATTATTACGTTTAGCGCATCCGCTGATTCCATTTATTACCGAAGAAATTTGGCAAAAAGTGAAAGGCTTTGTCGGCATTACGGCTGACAGCATTATGTTACAACCTTTCCCACAAGTGGAAGAAAACGGCTTTGCTCCAGAAGCAGAAGCTGAAATTGAGTGGTTAAAAGAAGTGATCGTTGCGGTGCGTAATATTCGTGCAGAAAGCAACATCGCACCAAGCAAAGGCTTAGATCTGTTATTCCGTAATTTAAGCGCAGAAAACGCAAAAATTCTCGAAAAACAGACCGCTCTTTTAAAAGCTATGGCGAAGTTAGACAACGTTCAAGTGTTAGCCGCAAACGAAACTGCACCGCTTGCGGTAGCGAAACTTGTTGGCAATGCTGAATTGCTTGTGCCAATGGCTGGCTTTATCAATAAAGAAGCAGAGCTTGCCCGTTTAACCAAAGAGATTGAAAAATATCAAAACGAAGTTAAACGCATCGAGAATAAACTTAGCAATGAATCTTTTGTGGCTAAAGCACCTGAAGCAGTGATTGCGAAAGAACGCGAAAAACAAGCGGAATACCAATCTGGATTAGAGAAAATCCAAGAGCAGTATAAAGCGATTGAGGGGTTATAGCTAAATATAAAAAGTAGGCATTATGCCTACTTTTTTATTTTTGATTTAATCCTAAAAAATCTCCAACTTCGTGTTCAAGTTGGCTCATTGCGAGCAGAGCCTCTTGGGTTTTCTTAGCTTCATCTTCATCAATAACACTCATTGCAAAGCAGACATGAACGAGCACCCATTTGCCAAGTAAATCGGCTAGATTTCCCGTACAGACTAGTGAAATATTTACTTCACGTTGTACGCCACATACATCCACTGTGGCAAGTTGAAGATAATTTTCATCAATTTTGACAATTTGACCTGGAACGCCTAAACACATAATATTTTTATTCCTATTGGCATTTAAGCTGAAATATAGATTTATTTTACTATTAGGTAGAATAAATTATTACGATCTGGATCAACAGTTGCTCATTTCGGGTTATTTAGTGATTTCTATGTTATTAAAATTAATAAATATTATTAAAAACTAACCGCACTTTTTCTTGATCTTTGACGCCCGCAGAACTTTCTACTCCAGAATTAATATCCAAGCCTAAGCAATTTTGTTGAATGGCTTGTTCTACGTTATTTGGCGAGATACCGCCAGCTAAAATAATCTTGTGCTTAAGATGTTCGGGAATTAATGACCAATCAAAGGTTTTTCCTGTGCCACCTTGCTGGTTCGCTGTTTGGCTATCAAAAATATAACGATCCACATTCAAATCATCGGTAAAATCGATCGCACTTTGGGTTTCAATATTGACAGAAATCGCTTTCCAGATTTGCGTGTTTTTTGGTAGCTGCTGGCGAAGTGCGGTAATAAATGCCTCATTTTCTGCACCATGTAATTGCACCGCATAAAGCTGCAACTGGCTGGCTATTTTTATGATAAAGTCAATTTCTTGATTCTGAAAAACACCAACAAATCGAAGTGGAGCAGCGGTTACCAATTCTTGCGCTTGGCGTAAACTCACACAACGTTTTGAATGTTCTACGAAGATTAATCCGCCGTAAAGCGCACCGTTTTTGTAAACGATTTTGACATCTTGTGCACGCGTTAAACCGCATACTTTATTTTCTCCAAAAATCACTGAGCGAACCGCATTATTCAAATCTTGGTTGCCCATTAAGCTGCTCCCAATTAAGAAACCATGCACCACTTTTTGTAATTGACGAATTTGATTGTGATTGTAAATGCCTGATTCGCTAATAATACGTACATCAGCAGGGATTCGGTCGGCGTATTTTTCAGTGAGTTCAACAACACGATTTAAATCCACAGTTAAATCGTGCAAATTACGGTTATTGACACCGATAATTTTCGCACCAAGCCTAAGAGCACGTTCAAATTCTTCTTCATTGCTGGTTTCTGTCAATACGCCCATACCAAGAGAATGTGCAAGATCTGCCAGCACACGATAAGTTTCATCATTTACCACGGAAAGCATTAATAAAATCGCATCAGCTTGATAGTAGCGAGCAAGGTAAACCTGATATTCGCTGATCATAAAATCTTTGCAAAGAACAGGTTGGCTCACGATATTGCGAACTAAAGGCAAGAACTCAAAATTCCCTTGGAAGTATTTTTCATCTGTCAGCACAGATATAGCGGACGCATAATGTTTATAGACATTGGCGATTTCTTCTAAATTAAATTCAGCACGAATTAATCCTTTGGAAGGGGAGGCTTTTTTACATTCCAAAATGTAAGCGGGCTTTTGATGCGTACCTTTTGCTAACGCATCATAAAAAGAGCGGTCAGAGTTTTGAATGTTTTGTTTAAATTGTGAAAGGGGAAATTCCTTTTCTTTTGCTTTAACCCATTGTGCTTTATCAAGCACGATTTTTTGTAGCACCGTAGCGGAATCAATGGGTTTGGTAAAATCTTGAGTGATCATCATTTTTCTTCTTATTGTGGTGTATCAAATTAGCTTTTTATTAATATGTGGTTAATTTCTGTAATGTTTTAAAGGCGTTACCTGATGCAAGATGCGCCAATACATTTTGCACATTTTGTTTTAAATCATCGTAACCGAATAATTTCAATAATAATGCCGTATTTGCAGCCACCGCATTAGCATGTTCAGCCTTTCCTTTGCCTTGTAAAAGTGCGGTCAGATATTGGGTATTTTCTTGTGGTTCACCACCGCGAAGACTTTCGAGGGATTGCGTTTTTAAGCCAAAATCTTCAGGCGTTAAAGTGAAATATTCAATTTTGCCATTTTTAATTTCTGCCACTTGTGTTTCGCCGTGCAATGCGACTTCATCTAAGCCAGAACCATGTACAACAAAGGAATGTTGATGCCCTAAGGCGACTGCGGTTTCAGCATAGGTTTTCACTAATTCAGGCACATATACGCCAAGTAAATGATAAGTTGGGCGAGCAGGATTGATAAGCGGCCCTAAAATATTAAAGATAGTGCACGTTTTTAAAGATGCACGGACTGGCGCAACATGACGGAAGCCAGAATGATATTGTTGAGCAAATAAAAAACAGACACCAATTTCATCTAATGCTTGTCGAGCTTGCTCTGGTGTGACGTTCACATTAACGCCAAGTGCGGTAAGCACATCGCTAGCACCTGATTTACTCGACACGCTACGATTGCCATGTTTTGCCACTTTTGCTCCCATTGATGCCGCAACAATCGCACTGGCTGTGGAAATATTAATGGTGTTTTGTCCATCACCACCCGTTCCTACAATATCCGCAAAAGGATAATCTGGACGTGGAAATACTTTGGCATTTTGTAATGAGGCGGCAACCGCACCCGTAATTTCCTCAGTATTTGCTTCCCGCACTTTTAAAGCAATAAGCATTGCAGCAATTTGTTCATTGGAAAGCTCACCTTGGATGACTGCATTAAAAAGTGCGGTGCTTTCTGAGGTTGAAAGTGAATGTCCGCTATAAAGTTGCTCTAATAATTGGTTGTGTTGCATAGTTTATTCCTGTTTTTCTTTGTATATGGATTTGTTAATTTTCTATATTTTATTAAACATAAATATCGTAATCTAAATCGCGTGCCTCATCGCCTGTCATTCCTCGGAAACCCCAGCAATGTGCCGGTTGTTCTTTAATCGTAATTTCCACATCGTGAGCTCGAATACCGAGTTTGTACTCTAATTCGCTAAATAGCATTTTTATCAAGCGTTTTTTTGTACCTTCCATACGACCAGCCATCAGGTTAATTTCGATGACGGTGTAATCATCGCTACGATCAAAAGGGTAGTAAAAATCTTCTTTTTCTAAACACAAAAAGCGAATCGCGTGCTTGCCTTTTGGAATGTCTAATCCGAGATGAAGACTGTTATAAATTACTTCCGCGAGTTGTTCACGACGTGGTGCGAGTTTGGATTTAAGTCCGAATACGGTGATCATTTTTTCTCCTTTAAAGTGCGGTTAAAAATCACCGCACTTTTTTCTGTCTTATCTATTTAACAACCATTCAATTGATTGTTGTAATAATTGCGAACCTTGCACAGTTAAAATACTTTCAGGGTGAAATTGGAATGCGCAAATGGGTAAATCACGATGACGAATTGCCATGATAATGCCATTATATTCCGCATTGACGATAAATTCTTTTGGTAAATCTTGTCCCATTAAAGAATGATAACGCGCCGCAGGCATTGGATTAGCAAGATCTTTAAACATAGCTTCGTTATCATGGGATATACGAGAAACTTTACCATGCAACACTTCGCCAGCGTGAACAACCTTACCACCAAAGGCTTGAATCAACGCTTGATGGCCTAAACAAATTCCAATAATCGGCACTTGATTTTTTAAGCGTTCGATCAATGGCAGTAAAATCCCCGCTTCTGATGGTGTTCCTGGCCCTGGAGAAAGTGCAAGAATGGTATCAAGTGTATTGATATTGAGTGCGGTTTCTACCAGTTTTTCTAAGTCGCAGTCATTACGATAAATTGTGACGTTGTGACCTAATACACGAAATTGATCCACAAGATTGTAAGTGAAGGAATCGAAGTTATCTAAAAATAAAATATTAGCCATAATAATTCTTCCTTATTTTGCTTGTGTATTAACTTGACGAATTGCTTTTAAGACAGCCGCTGCTTTATGGCGTGTTTCATCGGCTTCCATTTGTGGATCAGAATCCAATACTTCACCGCAACCTGCTTGTACATGGGCTATCCCATTTTGTACGAAAGCAGAACGAATCACGATACAGGTATCAAAATGTCCATCAGACGTGAGATAACCCACCGCACCACCGTAACTATGGCGTTTTTGTTGCTCAAATTGATAAATAAGCTGCATCGCTTTAATTTTTGGTGCACCAGTTAATGTGCCCATATTC
Organism: Haemophilus sp. HMSC071C11; assembly: GCF_001837655.1. Lineage (NCBI taxonomy): Bacteria > Pseudomonadati > Pseudomonadota > Gammaproteobacteria > Pasteurellales > Pasteurellaceae > Haemophilus > Haemophilus sp. HMSC071C11. The sequence goes on from NZ_KV833406.1 coordinate 21,417, forward strand.
ATACAGGCTTGATAGGCGTGAAGTGCATCTAATTCAGGGCGTAATTTACCCACCACACGAGACACTAAATGCATAATGTGAGAATAGCGATCCACTTGCATTAATTCTGCCACTTTACGGGTACCATTTTGGCAAACTCGAGCAATGTCGTTACGCGCTAAATCAACTAACATTAAATGTTCCGCTTGTTCTTTATGATCAAGACGAAGTTCCAGTTCTAAACGTGCATCTAATTCAGGATCAATGTTGCCGTGAGCATCAAAACCACGAGGGCGTGAACCTGCGATTGGGTAAATTTCTAACTGACGATTTTCTGGCGCATATTTCAGCGCACTTTCTGGCGATGCACCAAACAAAATAAAGTCTTCATCATTCATATAGAACATATAAGGGCTTGGATTATTTTGTTTGAGTTGAGCATAACTGGCTAATGTATTAGGGCAAGCAAGGGAAAAACGACGAGAAGGCACAATTTGGAAAACATCTCCAATATTAATATGGTGTTTTAAGGCTTTTACGATACCAGTAAATTCAGGATCGTCAAAGTTTGTTTTAACTTCATCACTTGCCGATTTAATAGAAAGAACGTGATCAATATTTTTTAGTTTTTGTGCGATAGAAAGCGAGGTTTTCGCAATATTGACTTGTTCTTCTTGAGCAAAACAGAAACTTTTAAGTGTCGCTTGTTGATTTTGATGGTCGATAGTAATTAAGTGTTCGGCAAGATAGAAACTGTAATCAGGGCAGTTGATACCATCATTTTTTAATGTAATGCCATCCATTGGAATGAAATTTGCGACGAGATCGTAAGCAAATAATCCGCCTAAAAAAATAGGCGTTTGGCTATGTTGATAAAGAGTAGAAACAACACGCAACCCATCAAAAATAGTAGCAGACTGTAATTTATTATCTTCATCGAGTTGATTATCAAGTGGCGAAAATTGTACAGAAAATTCGTCTTCAAAATTGACCGCACTTATTTTTCCAAGTGCGGTTAATTTTGGATGAATTTCTTTTAAAACTTGTTTTCCATTCTTATTTAAAGCTTTAAATGTGACGTTGTGACCTAAGCACGTTATTTTAACCGCAGCATTAACTAAAATAAGACTTTGTAAACTATTTTTACTCCCTATTTCGGCAGAGTCGAGTAGAAGAGAATTTGAATTAGGTTGGCAAAGTGTATTAAAAATAGCGGTGGTATCAGCATAATAGGGAATTGATTGAGCTGTCACCGCAATAAAGGCTTGAGTTTGAATGTTCATATTTATCCTTTTGGAAAATTTTGTACTATTAAACTAGTACAAAAGAAATAAGTCAAGCCTGATTTTTATTTTTTATACTTTTTGATTAAAAATTGTATTTTTTATTCCTTTGCCCAAGGGCGACCTCCATAATATTCTATATTTTGCTGATTTATCACTTCTAATATTTTTGCAGAAATATTATTGTTATCTTCATCTGACAAGGATAATTGAGGAAAAACACGACGAACAGCAATTAGTTTATTGAAATCAGCTCTGTATTTAACGGTATATTTTCCTGAAGTTTGACCTATTAACCCCAAACTTTTTAAGGCAGATAAAAAGCTGCGATCACCAATTAATGGTGTGTTCCAACTATATGAAGTTTTTTGTGCAATCTCACGAGGTACGGCGTAACAATTAGTATCAATATGTCCATTAACTTCATTAAAAGTAAAATGTATTTGTTTCTGAATATCTTCTATTTTAACATCTACGAAAATATCGCTTTTTGTATTCCAATTTCCGAGAGAGTCAAAATCATCATTGCAAATAAATTGATGATTTGAATCGTAAAAAGATCGCAAGGAATAAGCAAAATCAGCACCTTGCTCAATCACGTTTACTAAGCTTTCCACGTGATCTTCTCGTAGCTGATTGTCATCATCTAAATAACAAATAATGTCTTCTTCAACAAGAAAAGCTGCTACTGCGTTAATTGCACCGTTAAGTATTCCATTTTTTCCTGTATTCATTGGCAAATAAATAGGAATTACATCAGGAAATTGTTCCAATATAGATTTGGCTTTATCCCAGAAAATATTGCCATCAACAAATACATAATGCTTACATGGATAAGTTTGATTTTGTACGCTTTTAATAGCCAAAGATAATTCTGGACGACCTATTGTTGAAGTTACTACCGCAACGGTTTTATTATTTTGGTTGGTTGGTTGGTTGGTTGGTTGGTTGGTTCATCAGTATAAATCCTTTTCATTTTTATAATACCTTGATTAACTCAAAATATGCAATAGAAAATATTTTGGAAAATTTGGAATAAAATAATCTGGCAGACACATTATTTTAAATAAAAGATCTGCCAGATTTGATAATCTATAATTAGGCTTTAGTAGAGAGATTACCTAAATCCTTATCAATTAGGAACAAGCCTTTGCCATCTTCTCCAAGAAAATTTAATTTATCTAAAATACTACTAAATAATTTTTCTTCTTCATGTTGTTCTTCCACATACCATTGTAAGAAATTAAATGCAGAGTAGTCTTTTTCTTCAAAGGTTTTACCTACTAATTCATTGATTTTACTGGTAATTAATTTTTCATGCTCATAGGTAGCTTCAATTACTTCTTTTAATGATTTATATTCATGTGCAGGTGCTTCAATTGCAGAAATTACAGCAAGTGAGCCAGTTTCATTTAAATAAGTAAATAATTTACGCATATGTTGCATTTCTTCAGCAGCATGAACTGATAAGAATTTTGCAGTGCCTTCAAAGCCTTGCTGATCGCACCAAGCACTCATTTGTAAATATAAATTAGAAGAATAAAACTCTAAATTCATTTGATCGTTTAATAGTTTTACTACATTTTCTGATAACATACTATTTTCTCCTATCTATTCCAAAGTTGCGAGTTCACGATCAATAAAGAATAATCCTTTACCATCTTCGCCAACAAGATTAAATCTATCAATAATTCCACTAAATAATTTTTCTTCTTCATGCTGTTCTGCTACATACCACTGTAGGAAGTTAAAAGTAGAGTAGTCTTTGCTTTCAAAAGTAACTTCAACTAATTCATTGATTTTTGACGTGACTAATTTTTCATGTTCTAAAGTTATTTCAAAAACTTCTCTTAATGAAGAATAATCATGTTTAGGTGCATCAATTTTTCCTAAAATAGGCATACCACTAGTTTCACTTACATAATTAAACAGTTTTTGCATATGTTCTAATTCTTCATCAGCATGACGAAGTAAGAAGGTAGCAGCCCCCTCATAACCGTGTTTTGAACACCATGCACTCATTTGTAAATAAACATTAGAAGAGTAGAACTCTAAGTTAATTTGGTCGTTCAGCTTGTTTATGATTATTTGATTAAGCATAACTAATTCCTTTCCATTTTGATTGATAAAATGCAATAAAGCGTAATTTGCGGCAATCATTTTAAATTCACAAATGATAATTGCAAGTTTTTTTATCAAAAATTTTGATATAACTAATTAATTTTAAAAAGAAAAATAAAAAACAATTATTATCATTTACATAATTCTATAAATTAAATATGACGTTGTCACAATAAAACTAACAAATTTTAAATTAGTATTAGATATGTCTTTACTTTCCTCCTTAGATTTGGATGAAAATTTAGATTATCGAGTAAACATGAAAACTTACCAACTTTTATTAAACCTAAAGATCGTTATCAATTAATTGACAAATGTAATATCATTCTGCTAGAAAAACACGGTCAAATTTACCTGTACTTTTCTTATAACTACTTTCTTTTGATTATCCATTTAAAATTTTTCATATTGTCATCAAACTGTCACAATTATTTTCTACACTTCGCTACGCAATCTAAATAACACTCAAGGAGAATTTGTTATGTTTATGCATAAAATGAAAAAAAATCTTATTATCGTTTTAACCTTAGGTACGTTACCTTTTGCTCAAGCTAATAGCATCACTGGTGCTGGAGCGTCTTTCCCTTATCCAATTTATGCGAAGTGGGCATCTTTATATGAGAAAGAAACTGGGAATAAAGTTAATTATCAATCCATCGGTTCGGGCGGCGGACAACAGCAAATTATTGCAAAAACGGTTGATTTTGGTGCCTCTGACGATCCAATGAAATCCGAATTATTACAACAACACCAACTAGTCCAATTCCCTGCGGTTATCGGTGGTATAGTGCCTGTTGTTAATTTGCCTGAAATTAAACCTGGTAAATTAAAGTTATCAGGTAAGCTGTTAGCAGAAATCTTCCTTGGTAAGATTAAAAAATGGAACGATCCTGACTTAGTTGCATTAAATCCAACGCTTCCTTTACCAAATAAAAACATTATTGTGATTCATCGTTCAGACGGCTCTGGAACAACATTTGGCTTCACTAATTATCTATCTAAAGTTTCGAACGATTGGAAAAATCAAGTTGGTGAAGGTAAATCAGTGAAGTGGTTAACAGGTCAAGGTGGAAAGGGGAATGAGGGAGTTGCTTCTTATGTTCGCCAAATGAAATACAGCATTGGTTATGTAGAGTATGCCTATGCCAAACAAAATCAGCTTGCTTGGATTTCATTACAAAATCAAGCAGGGCAATTTGTACAGCCTTCTAATGAAAGTTTCATGGCAGCTGCAAGTCACGCAAAATGGCACGAAAAGGCAGGAATGGGTGTTATATTAACCAATGAAACGGGGGAAAAATCTTGGCCAATTACGGCGGCGAGTTTTATTTTATTAAATAAATATTCTGACAATCCTGAAACAACTAAAAATGTATTAGCCTTTTTTGATTGGGCATTCTCAAGAGGGCAAGATGCGGCAACTGAATTAGATTATGTGCCAATTCCAGCTGATGTGGTGTCTACCATTAAAAGTCAATGGAAAACAGAGCTAAAACAATAAAAATCTCTTTATTTTATACCGCACTTTATACAAAACCTAGCACTTAACATTAATAAAGTGCGGTTATCTTAAATAATTTTGGAAAATACTTATGCTCACAAAAAGTCGGAAATATTTTAATCAAACATGGATTGAATCATTATTCAAACAGACTACGGCATTGTTTGCTTTGCTTGTGTTTATTTTACTTGCTGCTATTTTAATTTCTTTAGTCATAGGAAGCTGGGAAAGTATTAAACGTTTTGGTGGGAGTTTTCTATTAGAAACATATTGGGATCCTGTACAAGAACAATATGGGGCAATTATTCCTATTTTAGGTACGCTTATTACGGCGGGTATCGCATTATTTATCGCAGTACCCATTTCATTTGGTATTGCTATTTTTTTAACGGAGCTAGCTCCCAATTGGCTAAAACGTCCTATAAGCATTGCAATTGAAATGCTAGCTGCAATTCCTTCTATTATTTACGGAATGTGGGGGTTGTTTGTTTTCGTTCCATTATTTCAAGAACATATTCAGCCAGTACTAATTGACAATTTGGGGAATTTACCTGGATTAGAATTATTTTTTTCTGGCGTACCTTTTGGTGTTGGTTTATTTACGGCAGGATTAGTGCTTGCCATAATGATCATTCCTTTTATTGCATCCGTAATGCGGGATGTCTTTAGTATAGTACCACCAATGTTAAAAGAAGGTGCTTATGGATTAGGTGCAACCACTTGGGAAGTGGTTCGACAAGTGATTGTACCACACACTAGAATAGGGCTTGTTGGGAGTGTGATGCTAGGATTGGGAAGAGCATTGGGCGAAACAATGGCTATCACTTTTATTATAGGTAATTCGTTTCAATTGCCTAATTCCTTATTTTCACCTTCTACCTCAATCGCATCTGCTATTGCTAACGAATTTAATGAAGCAGGTGGATTACAAAAATCTGCATTGATGGAATTAGGATTACTTCTCTTTGTTATCACAACTATGGTATTGATTTTATCAAGATTAATGATTACAAAAATGCAACAAACAAAAGGGAAATAAGATGAAAACTAATCAAAACTTGCGTTTTTATTGGCGTAAAACACACAATAAATTAATGTTAGGGCTTTCCTATATTTCAGTCATTATCGGCTTATTTTGGTTGTGTTGGATATTATTCACTCTAATTACCAAAGGCATTCCAGCTTTATCAATTGATTTATTCACACAATCTACCCCTGCCCCTAATGAAAAAGGGGGATTGTTAAATGCACTGATTGGTTCGTTTTTTATTGTCGGTGCGGGTACATTGATAGGCACGCCTATAGGGGTATTGGCAGGAACGTATTTGGCAGAATATGGTCGTTATAGCCGTTTCGCACAAATTACCCGTTTTCTTAATGATATTCTTCTTTCTGCCCCTTCTATTATTATTGGTTTGTTTGTTTACAGCTTATATGTATCAAAAATCGAGCATTTTTCAGGGTGGGCTGGAGCATTCGCATTAGCTTTATTGCTTATTCCTATCGTGGTACGCACTACGGACAATATGTTATTACTTGTACCAAATAATTTACGTGAAGCAGCGGCAGCTCTTGGTTGCTCTCAATGGCAAGTTATTATGATGATTTGTTATCGAGCAGCTAAATCAGGGATTTTAACTGGCGTGCTATTAGCAGTTGCCCGAATTTCAGGAGAAACTGCACCGCTATTATTTACCGCTCTGTCTAATCAATTTCTATCTTGGAATATGAATGAACCTATCGCAAATTTACCTGTAGTTATTTATCAATATGCAGCAAGTCCTTTTACAGATTGGAATAATCTAGCTTGGGCAGGTGCAGCTCTAATAACATTATTTGTGCTTTGCTTAAACATTTTCACTCGACTCTTCTTTCAACATAAAAAATAATGAGGCAATATGATTAGTCTACAAGAAACCAAAATAGCTGTGCAAAATCTAAATTTCTACTATGAGGATTTTCATGCATTAAAAAACATTAATTTACGTATCGCTAAGAATAAAGTGACCGCCTTTATTGGTCCTTCAGGTTGCGGTAAATCTACTTTATTGCGGAGTTTTAATCGGATGTTTGAACTATATCCAAATCAAAAAGCTACTGGTGAAATTAATTTAGACGGTGAAAATTTACTCACAACAAAGATGGATATTTCTCTGATTCGTGCTAAGGTTGGTATGGTTTTCCAAAAACCAACGCCATTTCCAATGTCGATTTATGATAATATTGCATTCGGTGTTCGTTTGTTTGAAAAATTATCAAAAGAAAAGATGAATGAACGAGTAGAATGGGCATTGACTAAGGCCGCTCTTTGGAATGAAGTGAAAGATAAATTACATAAAAGCGGAGATAGTTTATCTGGCGGACAACAGCAACGCTTGTGCATTGCTCGAGGGATTGCTATTAAACCTAGTGTGTTGTTGTTAGATGAACCTTGTTCGGCATTAGATCCTATTTCGACTATGAAAATTGAAGAACTCATTACGGAGTTAAAACAAGATTATACTGTGGTTATAGTAACTCATAATATGCAACAAGCTACACGTTGCTCCGACTATACGGCATTCATGTATTTGGGTGAATTAGTTGAATTTGGTCAAACACAACAAATTTTTGATAGACCCAAGATACAACGTACAGAAGATTATATTCGCGGTAAAATGGGGTAGTTATTTTGAGCTCACTCTTATTAAAAAGTAAAAGTTTGGTGAGAATGTATTATTTCTCACTTCACTTTTATGCCATAAATCAAATGAAGGAGTATTATGACGAGAAAAATTCTGATAGTTGAAGATGAATGTGCAATCCGTGAAATGATCGCACTGTTTTTATCTCAAAAATACTATGATGTGATTGAAGCGAGCGATTTCAAAACAGCGATAAACAAGATAAAAGAAAATCCTAAACTAATATTATTGGATTGGATGCTACCTGGTCGTTCAGGTATACAATTTATACAGTATATTAAAAAGCAAGAAAGCTATGCTGCGATTCCCATTATTATGCTTACAGCTAAAAGTACAGAAGAAGATTGTATTGCCTGTTTAAATGCAGGGGCTGATGACTACATCACTAAACCCTTTTCACCTCAAATTTTATTAGCTCGCATTGAGGCAGTATGGAGGAGAATTTATGAACAACAAAGTCAATTTATACAAATCGATGAACTTTCCATTGATGAAAATGCTCAGAGAGTGTTTTTCCAACAGCAGGAAATTAATTTAAGTAGTACAGAATTTAAATTGTTACATTTTTTTATGAGGCACCCTGAAAAAGTTTATTCTAGAGAACAATTGTTAAATCGTATTTGGCATAATGATCTAGAAGTTGAATATCGCACTGTTGATAGCTATATTCGCCGTTTACGCCGTAATTTAGCTCCTTTTCAATGTGAACATTATATCCAAACAGTTCGAGGATCTGGTTATCGATTTTCTAGTTATTTACGAGATAAACAATGAAAAAAATATTGAATTTTATTGTTGAAATAAATTTGGCAATCATTATTTCCTTATTTACTTCTGATTTTATTCTTTGGTTTGCAATAATACTTTTATTAATTTTAGCTTGGCATCATATTAATGAATATCGTTTACTCAAATATCTCAATTTAAAGCAAGATAATAAATTCTCTTTATTACAATTAGGAACATTCTCTCAAACTGAAGCCTACCATCGTCATCAAATTTACAAAGAAAAATGTGCAAGTTTACGTTTGTTATCTCAAATAAATAAAAATATTAAGTATTTACCAGATGCAATTATTATCTGTCAGCATAATGGTAATATTTCTTGGTGTAATTCAATTGCGCAACAGATGTTTGATTTTTGTTGGAATAAAAAAGTCCAGAAAAATATTTTTGATGTTATTTTTTATGAACAATTTAAACATTATTTTTTCAGTCAAAAAAAAAGACGACCGTTAGTACTATTAACTTATAATCAACGTTATATTGAGGTGCAGTCGCACGCTTATAATTCTCATATGATTTTAGTTATCGCTCGAGATATTACAGATATGATTCATTTACTTAATTCACGCCAAAAATTCTTGAGTAATATTAATCACGAGCTACGTACTCCATTAACCGTATTACAAGGTTACTTAGAAATTCTTGCAGATAATAATATTCAGAACCCTCTACAAAAAAAGGCTATTTTTGCAATGCAAGAGCAAAGCCAACGAATGGAACATCTATTACAACAATTTAATTTTTTAGCAAAAATAGAAACAACTTCAGATAAGGATTTTCGTAAATTTGATATGTCAGCCATGATAAATTCTTTAAGAAAAGATACAGATATATTAAATACTTATAATCATCATATTGAATTTATTATTCAGCCTAATATCATTATTTTTGGAAATGAATCTCAACTAAGAAGTGCCGTTTCAAATTTAATTTATAATGCTATTAAGCATTCTGGTAAACAGTGTCATATTCAAATTCAATGGGAAACTTGTGAACAGGGTATTAAATTTAACGTGATAGATAATGGTGTTGGCATATCACCACAGCATATTCCACATTTAACAGAACGTTTTTATAGAGTTGATGAATCTCGTAGCCATTTAACTGGTGGAAGTGGTTTAGGACTAGCTATTGTGAAGCATACTTTATTACAATATCATTCTCATTTAAATATTGAAAGTACTGAAACGAAGGGGAGTAGTTTTTCGTTTATCATACCTAAACGCTTTGTCATATCAAAAAATAATAAAGAAATTCAATGATAATACGCGTTGCAAGTATTAGCTGACACGGTAGTAAATAACACATCAGAAAATCGAAAATAGCGGGCTAGTGGAGAGCTTAGATACATAAAAAACACAGCTTGGTAGTTTTTCACCCATCTAAACTTATATTATTTAGATTATGTAGCAGTTGCTAAATCACCTAAATCTTTATCAATCAAGCATAAATCTTTAAATGCTGCAGTACTTTCACACCCATGAATCGAACACTGTAAATAAACATCATAGTATGGCTCTAAATTAATTTACTCGTTCATCTTATTTGATTAAGTATAACTAATTAAGAGAGGAGAAATAATCTCTTTATAACCTATAATTAAAGTTACTTTGCATTTTTACAATTTAACATAATATACATTATGCGAAATTAGTTATCGGGTTAGCAAAAACTACGGACTAAATAAATCACAGAGTTATACACAAGTCACAGGCACTAGCAAAACAAGACAAAATAAGGCTAGATAACACGTTGTAACGAGTCATTTTATAGAGTTATTGAACGGATGAATTTAAATGTAAAGAAAATGTAAAGTGAAATCTGGAGAATTTCTTGGATATTTTCTTCCCTGAAAAACAACAAAAAAAAGCACGTTTTTATTAAAACGTGCTTTTTGACAAAATGTGACAACGTATCGACTAACCTAGTAATTTTATACCATATTCATATACTTGTTGTAGCAAAGATAGTTTTTCAGAATTATCTGAATGTTCCTCAGCTAAACGTTGTAAACTTGATTCAAACTCTACCGCACTTTTTTCAAGTTTATTCTGTCGGTATTTTTTCCATTTAATTTGTTCAGCGCGTGTGAGGGTTTTATAAAAATGACGAGCGCGATAATGGAATAATAATTCAAGGATACGTTTATCTTCAAAAGCTAAACCATGTTCAGATAATTTTTCTGCAGGTAAACTACGTAAAATAGCCATATTATTTTTATCAGCATTGCTAAAAAAGCCATTGTATAACTCAGTTTCTACATTATCATTCGATGCAAATTGACGTTCTTCATTAAAAATATCCGCCACTTTTTCACGAATATCAAAAGATGCTCGTAATTTTGCAAGATTATCCAAGCATAATTGTCGATCAATACCCAATCGATTTGCTGTTTCTGGTAACAAAGTTTTAGCTGGTGCTAAAATAGGACATTTATTGATATGCACAAGCTTTAACGGAACAGATGAAACTCCTCTTTCTTCTAATTTAGATTTTTTGGTATATAAATCTGTCCGTAATTCATCCGCACTTTTGGCTAATAAATTATCGATATCGCCAGTTAAATCACAAACAATGAGTGCATTTTGATTTGTCGGATGCCAAGCTAAAGGTGCAACCCAAGTGCAATTTCCACGATAATTCCCTAGCATTCCAGAAACATGCACTAAAGGTGTCATTGCGCCTGTATCAACTAATTTTTCGATTTCTTTTTTACCGCGATTTTCAAAGAAATATTGGAATAATTTAGGCTGTTTTTCTTTAATTAATTTCGCCATAGCAATAGTTGCATATACATCCGCCATGGCATCGTGAGCATTTTCATGCTCAATACCATTTGCTTTAGTGAGTTTTTCTAAGCGGAAACTTGGCATTCCATCATCGTCATAAGCCCAATTAATTCCTTCTGGACGCAAGGCATAACAGGCTCGCACTAAATCTAACAAATCCCAGCGTGAATTCCCATTTTTCCAGCTGTATTCATAAGGATCAATAAAATTACGATAAAACGTATAACGCGTCATTTCATCATCATAGCGAATATTGTTATAACCCATGACACAAGTATTGGGTTGGGAAAATTCTGCTAAGATATTTGCGGCGAATTCAGGCTCTGAAAGCCCCTTTTCATTACATTCTTGAGGCGTAATTCCTGTGACCATTACGGCTTCAGGAGCCGGTAAATAATCGTTGGTTTGTTTACAATAAAACATTATTGGTTTACCAATGATATTAAAATCAGCATCTGTACGAATACCCGCAAATTGCGCAGGGCGATCTGTTGCTGGATTTACACCAAAACTTTCATAATCGTAAATAAAAAAGCTGAAATCTTTTGCCATGACTACTCTCTTTTACGCGATAAGTTTATCTAAATAATATAGGCAGAAAATAGCCGATAAACTAAAAATAATACCTAGCCAATTTAGCTTACTGATTTTTTCTTTAAAAACTAATGCGCCAGTTATCGTACCTAGGCAAATTACCCCGATATTCATTCCCGCGAAAACAAGCGTCGGATTTCCAGCAAAACTTTGATGTGCTTTTATATAGAATAAAATATTAAAGAAATTCAATACACCTAAAACGATGCCGCCAATTACACTTGATGATGTCCATTGCGCACGTTTTAAGAATAAATAGATAAACATAACGCAAGCTGCAAGCGAGAAAGAAATAAACAATGTTGCAGGAAATGCACCACCGCTTTTCGCTACTTGTTTGAATAAAATATCAATGATGCCGTAACCAAACCAGACGCCGATTAATCCTAAAACACCTTTAAAATTGACCGCACTTTGCCCTTGAGTTGGCTTAGTTAATAAACAAAATAAACCAATAAAGGCTAATACAACGCCAATGATTTTAGATTGGCTTAGTGTTTCATGAAAAATTAAAAACGCTGCTAAAATGGGAAGAAATAACGAAAGACGTTGCGCTGCATCTGAACGTACAATTCCAGCAAACTCCACTGCTTTTGACATAATAATAAATACGCTAGGTAGCAATAAACCTAGTGCTAAAAAAATGGGTGAATTTTCGCTTTGTGCAATGTAATCAGTAAACTCTAAGCCTTTAAAATCAGGTTTAAGTAAGAAATAACTGAAAGTGATGGCTGTAATGTAGTTGAATGCGATAGCTTGTTCAATAATGATATTTTTTTTACGGGCAATTTTCAGTAAAACTGAAACTGCTACGCTGCAAAGAATGGCAAAAATAAGATTGTGCATTTATTAATCCTTAATAGCTTGTTTAATTAAACTCATAATGTATTCAAGATATTGGGTGCTTTCAATGGTGATTTCATAATCTCCATTCCCCCAGTGACCAGTATTAGATACATTTTTTGCTAAATTTTTAGGATCGTCTAACTCTCCATAAGGAAGATTAATCCAAATTTTTAAATTCTTTTGTTGGATACGAATATCTGCAATATTTCGATCTTTTTTGAATGCAATGTAAAGTTTTCTAGTATTAATTTCGATATTAGGATCTAAATTTAAAATGCCTTGTTTAAAATCTTCGTATAGTTCTTGAATAAAATCTGATTTATCACTTAAGTGATCAGATTCTTGATAAACTTTTATTTCTTTTAATGTAGAAAATTCTTCATTTTTTTCAATAGAAACAGCTTTAATATTCGGTGCTGATTTTGATTTATTAATAATATTGAGCGTAATAATATCATTATCAAAGCGATTAACTTCCCATAATTCAATAGGTAAATCTTTAAAATTTGTGGCTTGAATTTGGAAATCATTAAAAGTAGGTGAAACAAAAATCACCTTAGATTGTGACCAATCCACATCATTTCTTTTAAGTGGGGCTTTTTGCTTTTCATTATATTCCACAATAAAATCAGCTTTATATTCAAGCATCAAATTAAGATAAGAAATCCCTTGATCAACCACACTAGAATTTTGTTGTCTTTTATATTCAATAATGACAAAGGCTTGAGTTTCAGGATCAAAAGCTAAGGTATCAATACGCGAATTTTTAATAGAAAATTCTGAGCGAATAAAAATATAGCCACTTAATAAGGTAAGATTTTCTTCAAATAAACGCTGAATATCCTTTTCCAGCTTAAATTTTTGCTGCTTCAGCTGTGATAATTGTCCTTTTTTTGATGTAAAGATTTTCATTATTCCTTCCTTAAAGGCTTAAGTGCGGTCAAAAATCTTAAAATTTTAACCGCACTTCCCTTCTATTTTTTATTCTGTCGCACCGAATCCTCGTAAACCAACAACGTGTACATGCTCTTGGTTGCCTGCGATTTTACGCACGAGTTTATAGGTTGTTCCTTTTTCCGGGCTAATGTTTTCTGGCGCAGCAATAAGCAACTGCATATCCAAACGTTCGCAAAGTTCGAATAAGGTAGAAATAGATTTACCGTCTAAACGCGCTGCTTCATCTAAGAACAACAAGCGACAAGGCACAATATCTTTGCCTCGAATTCGACGACTTTCTTCTTCCCAGCTTTGAACAACCATTAAGAGAATTGACATACCTGTACCGATAGCTTCACCAGTAGAAAGAGCGCCACTTTCAGCGCGTAACCAACCATCAGCGCCACGGAATACTTCCACTTCAAGTTCAAGATAATTACGGTAATCTAACAATTCTTCGCCGATTGTTTGTGCTGTGCGTTGTCCCATATCAATATGTGGATTGATACGTTGATAGAGCTTCGCCATAGCTTCAGAAAAGGTGATGCAGTTGTCGTTAAATAAGTCTTGATATTCATCTTGCTGACCAGAAAGTGCGTCCAACAACATGGCATGGGTATCACGAATATTCACTACCAAACGAACAGATTTTACTTGACCAAACGAGATGTTTTGCAAACCTTGATTGAGCATACGAATACGATTTTGTTCACGCTGAATCGTTTTACGCATAATATTTGCAACACTTTCAGAACTGATAGCCAATTTTTTCTCACGGCCAGTTAATTCAGCCGTTAAACGAGAAAGCTCAATTTCCATTTGTTCAATGGCATCAATTGGATCATCGGTTTTAATGATGTCTTGACGAATACGTTCACGTAGATGCTGATACACCGCAATAAAGAACCGCACTTTATTTTCAGGTTTACGACTATCTTCAGACACTCTTAGACTATCACGTAGATATTCATTATCTGCCACCGCTGTACGCAATGCCCCTAAGGCTTTATCCGACATTGAACGTAATTCATCTGCAGATAAATAAGCGAGCTCTCGACGATTGAGGCGTTTTTCCATATCAGAATTACGTGATAGACGTAAAACTACACACCAACTCACTTTCGTTGCCACCACTAATTCACGTTGAGTCTTATAATCGCGTTCAGTTTTGCGGATTAGACGATTTAAGTTGTCCGCTTCGCTTTCAATTAATGTCAGTTGTTTTTCTACATAAGACCGACGCTGACGGCTCGTTGAAAGTTGTTGATGTAATTCATCACGACGGATACGCGCGCGTTCTTCAGCACCATCATCAGCTCTCACGCCAAGATCGCTAATCTCACCAATCAATTCATTTAAAAGCTGATATTTACTATCGTAAGAACTTTGTAACTGAATTAATATGCGGTTATATTCAGCAAATTGGCTTTGTTTTTGGCGAACTTGCTCACGTTGCATATCTCGCTGAGCCTGCATTTGTTCTAAACGTTGGCGAAGTTTTTCGTTAAGTTCAGAAGTTTCAGCCTGCCCTGCATCTTCATAACCAAAATGCGGTTTACGTTGTACAACATCAGCTAACGCAAATACACGTTGTTGAACTTGTTTTTGACGCTCAATCGCTTGAGTTAATTCATTTTTTAAGCCTTCGTAATTTTCTGGATCACTTTGTAAACTATTGGCAATCGGCTCTAATTGTGACAACGTTACGCCATACTGACGAATAAAATATTCATCTTGCTCTGCAATATCTAATTGCTCGCGACATTCTTCAATACGATCAATTAAATCTTCATCAGTCAATACATTGAGCTGTGGAATTAACTTGTTGAGTAACTGTAGTTTTTCTTTTGCATTATCTAATTGAATGCGTAATTGTTGTTCGCCGTTATTGAATTGATTTAATTCACGATCAATTTCATTGCGTTCGCGATTAATTTCAGACATTAACGCTTCTGGATTTGGCTGGAACGCAAGTGACAAATGCAACCCAACAAATTGGCTGAAATGTTCGTGTAAACGTTGGCATTTTTGTACATCAAATGCAATTTGGGCATGTTGTTCTGCCACTTCATCACGTTCAATTTGTAATTCTTCTAAACGTTTTTCACGTGCTGCGCGTCCAAATAACGGGATTTCAGGGAATCTTGAATAGCGTAATTCACGATCTGAAACTTGCACGACAACACCTAGCTCAAGTTCTTGTGCGGATAATACGCTGTCGTCAAATGCGGTAGGATCGCCTTCAATTAAATATAAATCATCAGGGCAATCTTCTAATTGCGCAAGTTGTTCACGCACTGCATTGAGATCACGCACAACAATAGCATGACGTGCAGGTCCGTAAAGTGCGGAGAAATAAGGCGCATCTTCAATGGTTACGTCATCGTAAAGCTCTGAAAGCAGTACACCACCAAAACGTTCTGCCAGCATATTTAAACGCGGATCTTCTGAACCATCTGGCTGACTTAAACGAGAAATTTGCTCATCTAATTGCAAACGTTTTTGTTCAAGTTGATCACGTTGCATCGTGAGTTCACGTTCTTTCACAAGTTGTGATTGCATAAAGTTCATCACATCTTGGCTATGTTCAAACGTCTCGCCACTTTGTTGCTCTAAACGTTCTAATGCAGCTTGAGCTGTCAGCCATGCTGGTGCTTTACGCGCATTTTCATCATAAAGTGCGGTTAAATTTTCACGTTTTTGACGAAGCGTAGAACGGTTTTCCACTTGTTCTGAAAGTCTTGCTGAAATATCTTCAATCAACGCTTCTTGCTCTGCGTGATAATCCTCTAATTCTTCTGCCGTTTGTAAACTTAAATTAGCACGTTGATTAAAATCATTAAGTAATTTGACCGCACTTTGTTGTTGTGCATAACGTTGCTCAAGTTCATGTAATTTTGTGCGAAGTTGTGGCGTTTGTTGTGCCTGCAATTTTTGGCTTGGATATTCACGTAATAATTCTTTCGCACTTTCCCACGCGCTCGAGCGTGGAATTTCGCCGGCAATTTTGCATACTAATTGGTACGCTTTATCGAACTGAGATTTTGCCGCTTCAGAAATAGACATTTTGTGCTCAAGTTCAAGCACAGTTTCCGTTAAACTTTCAGCATGGGCTTCAAATTCTGCGTGATAATCTTCTACATTTTTAACACTTAAATCAGCTAAGCCACACAAGGTTTTAGCCTTTTCGAGTGCAGTAATGGCTTGTTGATATTGAAGTGCGCGAGTTTGTTGGGCATCTAATGCTTGTTGATAATCTGCTAATTGCGCTCGTACAGCGTCAATTTCAATTTCAGTTTGCTCAAATTGGGCTTGGCTTTCTTCTAACGCATCATTCGCATCTTCAACCACTATTTTTTGTTCTTCTAAACGCTCGGTGAGTTCTGCAATATCTTCTTGATAGCGCGTGATTTTTTCTTGGTGACGCAAAGCGTTTAACACTAAGTTAAGATGATCAACCGCACTTTGGTGATCAACTTCTAAAGTACGTTCATTTTCTGCCAATTCAGCCGCTTCTCGACTTAAATCAACTAAACGATGTTGAGATAAATTCTGCTCTGCTTTTGCTTTATACCACTCGCGACGAGATTCTAATGCAGCCTCAATATTGCCACGGCGTTCATTCGCATTACGCATATAATCCGAAGCAACATAATTAGTGGTTTCAGTAATTAAATGTTTAAATAAATTGCGATCTGATTGCGTGACCTTAATCGCCTCTAAAGTCATACGGTTCTCACGCAATGCACTTTCCATATCTTGGAAAGCTTTGCGCACACCTAAATTTTCTGGCAATAAATAGTCACGTAAAGAGCGTGTGATTGCACTGGAAATACCGCCGTATAAAGATGCTTCGATAAGTTTATAGAATTTGCTTCGGTCTGATGCTGAACGTAAACGTTTCGGAATAATACCTAAATCGAACATCATGCCGTGATAATCGGTGATGGAATGATATTGTTTAAATTGTGCACCGATATTTTCAATTTTATCTTTGAGTTCGTTTAAATTAAGGACGCGAGCTTGACGTTCGCCCACGGTTTCTGTGAAAAGTGCGGTCGGATTTTGAGATAATTCTACACCTTGAATTGAAAACGTTTTTAAATCAACCTTTTTATCACGACCCGCAATTTGCTGCAGACGCACACCGACAAGAATACGTTGATGACGTGAGTTAATGGTATCTAATACCGCGTAACAAACACCTGGACGCAATTTACCATGTAAACCTTTATCGCGAGAACCGCCTGTGGAGCCAGCCTCTGTTGTATTACGGAAATGTAAAAGGGTTAAATCGGGAATTAATGCGGTCACAAATCCAGCCATTGTGGTTGATTTACCTGCACCGTTACCACCAGAAAGCGTGGTAACTAATTCATCTAAATCGAAAGTACGGGCAAAAAAACCATTCCAGTTAATTAAGGTTAAAGAACGGAATTTACCACGCTCTACACCATTATTTGTCGTCATGCTAAAAGGCATAGGTGCGTCAACGATTTCTTCGACGTTTTCATTTTCCATAATGACTTCATCGCTCTCTAATTCGATTTCATTTTCTAATTCAAAAACATCAGACATTATTCTTGTTCTCCGTCAAATTCTTCGTCAATTTCATCCGCACTTTCTGTATCGTTTTCCACTAATTGTGCTTGTTTTTCCAACGATAAGGATTCAGGTGTTGCCGCTTCCCCATCACGAATGAGTCTAGCTTGGGCCTCTAATGGATCATCTCCGCTACGCACTTCCGCCCCAAAACGAAATACAGATTCAGAAATAGTAAATTTCCCACTATTTTGTTCGCCAACGGTTTGAATCATACCTAAACGACGTAAACGACCAATTGCAGCTCGCACTTTTTCTGCCAATTTTTGTTTATCTAAGTCAGAACCACTTGAACGCTGATTAACTGCTTTTAATAATTTTCCTTCATCAGCAAGATTTAATAATTCATCATACACTTCTTGCGTGCTAAAAATACCTTGTTGGGCTAAACGTTCTGGGCTTAAATAAAGATAACAAAGCACTTTACCAACAAGCATTTCCAACTCAGAAAGTACTGAACGTGCAATTAATGTCGTTGCTTTCGGGCGAAGATAGAAGAATCCTTCTGGCGCACGAATTAGTTCCACGTTATAGCGACGATAAAATCCGTCTAATTCATTTTGGAAATCCATTAAAAATGCGTGATTATCTAAATGCTCCGTGCTGATATGGCGACCCGAGCGCAATAGACTATCTACCGCTGGAAATATTGGATTTGCAATCGCCACAGCGAGTTTTGGGGAAATTACATCTTGAAGGTTGTCTGTCATAGGTTATTTCTCAATATCTAATGCTTTATTGTATTCACATTCATGAAAAAAGTGATTGAAATCTACTATATCGGTTGCAGGAAATTCTAAACTTATTTCATTTCTGATATGTTCTAATATCTTGCTTCCCACTAAATATGCAGATTTCCCGCGCAATGCTTTATCGTACCATTTTATTAGATCTGCCTCAGTGATAATACTCTGAATCTTAGAACGCCAACCAATTTGATTTAATAAAGACAAAATAAGTTTTTCTTCACTCTCTTTACATACAATAACTATTCGGTCAGATGAAACTGAAGATACAATGTTTTCAGCTAATTCTTCAGTTAATGATAAATGTTTTATTTGAATTGCCATACCAAAATTAGCCCACATATCCAAACCCCGATCTGAAGCATTTGTTACACCAACTCTATTAATTTTTGCATTAAGTTCCAAACTAGTATTCTCACTATCAAGAGAAATAATTTGACGAGTAAAATCTTCAAACTCCTTTAACAAATCAATATTCGATAAATCTAAATCAATTTTTACTTTAACGCCTAAAGCCTCTATTAAAGATGAAAACAACGCATAAACAACTATTTCATAAACTTTATCAATACTTCGTTTTAAACCGGGTTCTAACCAAAAAAGAGCAAGAAATTCACTTAGATGAAAATTATCTGGAGTACGAGAATAACTATACTCTAAGGCTGATGACATCTGATTAAAGCGTTCAAAAAACTTTTTATAAATATAACTTTCTACTCCACCATTTGTTTTTCTATTCATTTCTCCTAATATATTTAAATGTTTGGGAGGCATAGCGTTATCATTAAATAAATCGTCTTGATATTTAGCTGACGATGTTGATACTCTTCCTAAAAAACGGATACAAATAACATCCCGCCATTTTTTAGAAATATTTCGATATGTTTCTTTATCTAATAAATTAATATTTTTATTAACTCTATCTTGATAAAGAATTTCAGCAATTTGTATAGGCTTGTATAAATGTACTCTTGCTTTCTTTATAATTTTATCTAAAGATTCTTTTGCTACTTGAATATCGTTCATTTTTAGTCCAATAATGAAAGTTGAATTGCTTGATTTATTTTAGGCGTTGCCATATTTAAACTATTAATCATTGAACCAGCAATAGCCCTAATTACAGGAATACTAACTGAATTGCCAGCAACTTTACGTACCTGAGAATAAGGTATATTAATTTCAAAAGTATCTGGAAATCCTTGCAATCTTAGCATTTCTCGCCCAGTTAATCGACGTACCCCATTTACAACTAGATAATTATAACTTCCCCCAGCTCTTAATGCACAAGAGTATGGAAGAGCAGAAACATTTCCTGAAATATTTTCATGCCAAATTGAAGGATAAGGCACATCTTTAGTAATTGAACTTAATCTTTTCCGTTTTAGTTCATCTGAAAGAAAATAATTATTAGGAACAACATCATCACTCTCTAATATATTAGAAAGTTCTTCATACTTTCCTATAGGCTTTGGAAATTCAAAATGCAATTTATCTAAAAAACCCACAATGTAAATTCGCTCTCTTTTTTGTGGTAATCCAAAATCAAGGGTATTTAATACTTTATGATATACCGTATATCCTAACTTATTTAATTTATCGTTAATAACTTTAAATGTATTACCATTATCATGTGTTGTTAATCTTTTTACATTTTCCAGCAAAAAAGCTTTTGGTTTTTTAGCTTTCAAAATTGCTTCTATATTAAAAAATAATGTTCCTCTAGTATCAGCAAAGCCCAATCCTTTACCAGCAATACTAAATGGTTGGCAAGGAAATCCAGCAAGTAAAATATCATGATCTGGTATATCGCTAGGAGATATATCATTAATATCTCCAAAAGGTTTTTCGCCAAAATTTACTTCATACATACTTTGAGCATACTTATCCCATTCTGATGAAAATACGTTTTTACATCCAAATGCTTCAAAACCTAGACGAATGCCACCAATTCCAGCAAACAAATCTATTGTTTTATATTCTTTCATACTTATTACTAATTAATACTTATCAATCACATGCGCTTGCACTTCAGCACCACGTTTATTAATTGCTTGCCAATCTGGATAAATACCCGATAAATCATCATTCGCCATACCAAGGCGTACTGCTTGATCAACAATGATTCGAGCCACATCAAAATGACGAGAAAGTGGATAATTTTCCAGTTGTTCTTTTAACACTAAACTCAAATCAATCGGACGGTTATTTTCACGATAAGCAATCAGTAAGCCTTGCATATGCTCTACAATTTGATCGTGTAAATCAGAAAGGGATTCGTATTGCAATTCTTCTGGTAATTCACCTAAAGCATCATCTTCACGCAACACCATTTCTTCATCGCGCAGATCAACTAAACGCTCGGCTTGCGCCGTCCACAAGAACCAAGGATGATCAAAATAATGATGAATAGAATTACGTAAACGTTGTGAGAACACGCGATTTTTATCCATATCAATGGCAGTACGAATAAATTTATGCACATGGCGGTCATAACCAATCCATAAATCAATGGCTTGTTGCCCCCAGCTGATAATACGGTCAAGTTTAGATTGTAAATCCGTAATCAACTGATCGATAAAGTACAAGTCATCACGCCCAATCACACAATCTTGAATACGCAATAATTGCGCTTGAAGTTTATCCCCTGCCGCATTTAGCGTATCTTGCAATTCGCGCAAATTCCCAGATGTTTCATCTAATAAACGTTCACAGCTTGAAATTGCCGCTTGCCAATCTTTAGTAAGAAGCTCTGCAATTTCATCTTTAATACTTTGCTGGTTTTCATCCATAATGCGTTGTGAAAGATCGATGCTATCAAAAATCTCTGCAACGGAATATTTTAATGGTGCAAACACATTACGACGCCAAAAATGTTCGCTTTCGTTATTCTCCACGCCCTCTTCTGCTGAATCAGAAGCGCGTTGAATTTCATCTGCCACAATGGAAAGTTGTACAGAAAGACGCAATGCGGAA
Organism: Haemophilus sp. HMSC071C11; assembly: GCF_001837655.1. Taxonomy (NCBI): domain Bacteria; kingdom Pseudomonadati; phylum Pseudomonadota; class Gammaproteobacteria; order Pasteurellales; family Pasteurellaceae; genus Haemophilus; species Haemophilus sp. HMSC071C11. The sequence goes on from NZ_KV833406.1 coordinate 43,257, forward strand.
AATTCACGCTGACGAATGTAATAATCAGATACGCCAACACCTAATGGCGTTAAACGATAAATCGCCAAGCCCTCAGTAAATTCGCTACTAAAACGGTTTAACAAACGTTGTTTCACTAATTCATTAATTGCATTATTCGCTCGTGTTGCAATGGCATCCGTGGATTGCTCAAAAGCATTCATCGTGTGGCGGAAAATATCCACAAGATCGGCTTCTAACATTTCGCCGTCTAAACGTTCGTTGTTATAAATTGCAATCGCCAGCAGGAAAACCAAGCGCTCGGTAGGTAAATTCAAAGAAAACTCGCGATCTTTTGCCCAAGAGACGAGTTCAGGAATAGTTTGGGATGTTTCAATCATTGAATTGCAAAGCGTTAAAATTGAACAAAAAATTGGAAAGATTATACAGGATTTTTTACGGATCTTAAAAATCTTCTTTTGAATTGACCGCACTTTTCCTATTTTTCACGTATAATGTGCGCCTTTCATGAATAACCAAAGATAACAGAATGAGCGAATTAACCCAGTTAGCCCAACAAGAGAAAAAACAAAGCTATAATTTCAATAAATTACAAAAACGTCTTCGCCGTAACGTAGGCAACGCTATTTCGGATTTTGGGATGATTGAAGATGGCGATAAAGTCATGGTGTGTTTATCCGGAGGCAAAGACAGTTATACGCTTCTCGATATTTTGTTGAATTTACAGCAAAGTGCGCCGATTAAATTTGATATTGTTGCGGTGAACCTTGATCAAAAACAACCAGGGTTTCCAGAACACGTATTGCCTGAATATTTGGAAAGTATTGGCGTAGATTACAAAATTGTACAAGAAAATACTTACGGCATTGTGAAAGAAAAAATTCCAGAGGGAAAAACCACTTGTTCGCTCTGCTCTCGCCTACGCCGTGGAATTTTATATCGTACTGCCACAGAACTTGGTGCAACCAAAATCGCTTTAGGGCACCACCGAGACGACATGTTAGCGACACTATTTTTAAATATGTTTTATGGCGGCAAAATGAAATCAATGCCACCTAAATTAATTTCTGATGATGGTAAACAAATTGTGATTCGTCCGCTTGCTTACTGCAAAGAAAAAGACATTGAAAAATATGCTATCGCGAAAGAATTTCCGATTATTCCTTGTAACCTATGTGGCTCACAACCAAATCTTCAACGCCAAGTTGTAAAAGAAATGCTCAATACTTGGGATCGCCAATACCCAGGACGCTTAGAAACTATGTTCAGCGCAATGCAAAACATTACATTGTCACATATGTGTGATCCAAAATTATTTGATTTCAAAGGAATCAAACACGGACAAATGATTAATGGGATTGAAGGCGATACCGCATTTGATGAAGAACAAATCACGCCAATGCAATTTGAGGAGGAAGATCAAACTGATTTTTCAAACAACGAAATGATTAACTTTAAAGAAGTGAATTAATATGTTGAATATCAATGGAATTGAAGTTGAAACTGACAAAGACGGTTATTTGCTTAATAGCCAACAATGGAACGAAGATGTCGCTCGCTCTATTGCACAGCTGGAAAGTATCGAATTAACAGATGCCCATTGGGAAGTGATTTACTTTGTACGAGACTTTTATCAAGAATATAACACCTCCCCAGCCATCCGTATGTTGGTAAAAGCCATGGCTGAAAAACTGGGTGCAGATAAAGGTAACAGTCGTTATTTGCAACGCTTATTTCCTGAAGGCCCTGCAAAACAAGCCACAAAATTAGCAGGTTTGCCGAAACCTGCAAAATGCCTATAAAAGTGCGGTCAATTTTTTAAAAGTTTTAAACGCTTAGTTTATTTACGACTTGTTTTTTGTAAGATAAAATACAGGCTCTGTTAAACCCTAACTAACAAGGAAATGTTATGAAAATTAGTGCTAGAAACCAATTAAAAGGTAAAGTTGTTTCAATCGAAAACGGTTCAGTAAATGCAATCGTTCACATTGATATCGGTGGCGGTAACGTGCTTTCTTCTACTGTATCTTTAGCAGCAGTTAAAGAATTAAACTTAGAAGTTGGTAAAGAAGCATACGCAATCATCAAAGCAACTTCTGTAATGGTTGGCGTAGAATAATTTCTTCCATACAAACAGAATTGAATATAACCGCACTTTTAAAGTGCGGTTTTTATTTATTTGATACCTATTTTAAGTCGAATTCCCCTTGCATTCATAAATTTTAAAAATACAATGATAATCATTCTTATTTGTATTTTTATTTTAGGGAACTATACTATGTATCAAAAAAAGCCATTAATGTTGTTATTCTGCTCAACATTTGTCAGTCCATTTGTTATGGGGAAAACTATTGAAACAACCAATAAAAATATATTGCCCGAAATTGTTGTTTATGGTGACAATAATAAATCGCTTTCTTCTGTTAAAACGCTTTCTTCTGATGAGATAAGTAAAACACCAACATCAAACGGTAACATCACTGATTATCTTCGTTCCAATCCCCATATTCGTTATGAAAATAGCGACCAAAATGGTTTTCAACGTGGTGAAATCAAGCCTGAAAATATTTCAATTAACGGCGCCGATCCAAATCAAACCGCCTACTTTGTTGATAATGTCAATATAAATAATGATCTTGCTATTGATAGCAGTATTTTTGACGGTGCTATGCAAGTTGTGCCAGGAATTAGTCACACTCAAGCTTATTTTTTTGATGCAACTATGCTTTCTAAAGTGGAAGTACAAGATAGTAATATTTCTGCTAGCTTAGGGGGATTTATGGGAGGGGCAGTTATCGCTAAAACGAAACAATATAGTGGCACTGATAGCATAAAACTTAAATATCGCACGACAAATTCCTCTTGGGCAAAAATGGAAGCTGGAGACTCAGTACAAAAAATACTGAAGTTGGTACGTCCAGATGATGTCGGAGTGGCAGAGTTACAACCTAAATACAATAAACAAACATTCAATATTTTGGCTGAAAAAAGGCTAAATGATAATTTAGGAATGGTTTTTGGCTATAGCCGTAGAACATCATCTATTGAACAAAATCGTTTAATTGGCTTTGATAAAGATGCCAATAATAAAGCACAGTTAGACAAACAAAATCATCAACGACTTTCCGATAATCTTTTATTAAATTTCAATTGGACACCGCAAGAAAAAGAACGAATTGAATTTGGTTTACGTTATTCAAATTATAAGGAATTGAAATATTTCAAGGAAAATATAAATAACAACGTAAGCGATTATCATCAAGCATTGGGATCAACGCTTGCTTGGGTACATTCATTCAACTCTGGCGTTTGGACAAATACCTTAGCATACGATCGTTTTCAGGATAAGCGTAAATCATCCTCTAATAGTGTTGAAACAACATCGGTGTTAAATGAAGATTATGATTCACTTTATAATTTCGAAAAAGGTGGCTATGGTAATAGCCATTTAACCCAAGATAATTTGCATTTTTCAACTGAATATGTAATGGATCCTTTTTATTTAGCTTCTACGGAGCATTCTATTTCTATTGGTGGAATTTATCAGGCAACTAAATATCAATTCTATCGTCCACAAGATGTTCATTCAAAAGTGGTTCAAGTGATTTTAGGTGCAAATGGAAGTAAGCCAACAGAATTGTCGGATAGCACAACATCAAAAGGTCGTGTTAAAACCAGTTATCAAAATATCGCTATTTATGCTGAAGATTTAATTAAATGGCGTAAATTTGAATTGCGTCCTGGTATTCGTATTGAACGTGATGATTATTTAAAAAACAATAATATTGCTCCGCGTTTTGTTGCACGTTATCACCCTTGGGATAATACAGGATTTACAGTAGGTTTAAATCGTTATTACGGTCGTTCTTTTGCTTCGTTAAAATTAGCGAATGGTATTTTAAAGCTCAATAATGATTCAACACGTCAGCATCAAAATTTTTCATCCCTAAAAAGCCCTTATGCAGATGAATTAAGTTTAAGTTTTGATCAAAATATGGGTAATTTCGCACTTAAACTCGGTTATATTCATCGTGATAATAAGAATCGCATTATGTTGAAGAAAGAAAGGGCAAAAAGTTTCTATATTAATGGTCATAACTTTGGTGTTGATATTTATACTTTCCAACTCAATAATATTGAACCTTGGAAATTAGGTAAAACTTATTGGACTACGTCACTTGGTTTTGATTGGTTAAATACAAAACGAGCAGATGTAAGTAATGAATTTAATCCAAATGAACCCGTCTATTTAGACGGAAAATTAATGACTCGTAGTCAAATGCTACAACAAGTTAATAGCAGTACAGAAGATTGGATTGCTCGTTTAGGTATTGATATGACGATACCAGATTACAATATCACTTGGTCTAATAAAGTGTATATGAAAGCCCCAATTCGTAGCTATGAGGAACTTGATGGCGATAACGGTGATGGCATTTCACGCTTCCGTAGCTATCACTATGGCAGACATACACAATGGGACAGTAGTATCCGTTGGCAACCCACCATTCGCGGTAAACATAGCGTTTATATGCAAGTAGATATTTTAAATGTGCTCAATAAAACACGTAAAAATAAAGTCACTACTATTTCCACTAGCGATGAATACGGTGTTTATACGCCTGGGCGTGAATTTTGGCTAGAAGTTGGCTATCAATTCTAATATTCTTCAATGTATAGGGCTTGTGGGCTTTTGAAACATCCACTAGCCCTACTCTACGCTTATTTTTACTTAGCGTAGCGTTTTCTTTTTTCTAGGTAAAATAATGAAAAAAACAACCGCACTTTTTTTGCTTATCTTTTCACTAATTGCTTGTCAATCATTGGAACTATCGCCCAATAATAATTTACCTTTTGATCCAAATATTCAGCACGGTAAACTATCAAATGGTCTGCAATATTTTGTATTAAAAAATACTGAACCCAAAGAACGCGTTTATATTCGATTAGTGATCAATGCTGGATCTATGCACGAAGATGACGATCAAAAAGGCATTGCTCATTTAGTTGAACATATGGCATTTAATGGCTCAAAGAAATATCCAGAAAATCAAATTATTAATGCGTTAGAAAAACTTGGAATGAAGTTTGCACGAGATATTAATGCTTTCACCGATTTTGAAAATACAGTCTATACTTTAAATTTAGATAGCAACAATCAGCAAAAATTAGAATTGGCGTTTGATGTCATCAATGAATGGATGAATAATATTACTTTTTTGCCTAAAGATGTGGATGGCGAACGTGGCGTAGTACAAGAAGAATGGCGGAGACGTTTAAGCCCAATGCTACGTATTGGCAATAAGAAAAGTGCTATTGAAATGGCGGGTTCTCGTTATGTGTTGCGTGATCCTATTGGAGATATGGATATTATTAAAACAATTTCAGCTAAACGCGTCGCTGATTTTTACCACAAATGGTATCGACCAGATAATATGTCAGTAATTATTGTAGGCGATATTGATACAAAACAAGTAGTAAAACTATTAAAACAAAACCTATCTCAAGAAAACCCAATTACTAAAACAACATTGGAAAAAATTGATTTTAATATTCCTCTTATCAACAAATGGCGATTAGATTCTATTTCAGAACAAGGCACAACAATTCCGAGTATTGAATTAAGTTTTTTTGAAAATACAATTGAAACCAATACATTAGCGAGTTATAAACAGGAATTAATTCAGCAAATTACCACTCGATTGCTTAACTTACGTTTACAGCAATGGGAAAAGGAAACAGAAAATGGCGTAGATTCTGCAAATTTTTATCGCACTCATTTAGGTAAAGAAACACTGCAAAGCATTTTTTCTCTCCAGCTTATAGATACACAATATTCAAAAACGATAGATAAATTATTTGCCTTTATTGCCAGTATAAAACAACAAGGTTTTACTCAAAATGAATTAAACGGCGAAATTAAACGCTTAACTCAACTCAATGAAAAACAATTAAATATTCGTTCTGGTAGCTTAAAAATTGCCGATGATCTCATTACTTATGTGGCAAATAAGCAAGTGGTATTGAGCGTAAATGATCGTTATGAACTCAATAAACGTTTTTTATCTCAAATTACATTAGCTGATTTACAACGCACGTTAAATCAAACCTTAGCATTAAAAGCAAAATTATTATTAATCACTCAACCTTTGCCACAAAAAGCCTTGCCTTTTGATGTAGCAGAAATAGAAACTCGTTGGAACAATGCAATGGAAATGCAACAACACCAATGGGATGAAAAAAAACAAATCGAAAAATTACCGCACTTAACATTTAATACAGGCTCACTTTCTCAAGAAAAATATTGGGATCGAGGCGATATTTATGAATTTCGTTTAAGTAATGGAAGTAAATTGATCTATCACTATAGTGACAAAACTCCAAATCAAGTACATTTTCGTGCTGTTACTCAAGGTGGTTTACGTTCTATCCCAAATAAGGACTATCACTTATTACGTGCTGCCGTTAGTGTAGTTGATGAAACAGGTGTTGGAGAACTTTCTCTTTCTGCGGTTAATCAAATTTTTTCGCGCGATCCATTGGTGATTGCAACTGTGATTGATGATGATAAACAAGGTTTTACTGGTGTATCTAAACCTAAGGATTTGGAAAATTTACTGACATTGTTCCGCTTAAAATTACGTTCTTCTCCTATATCCGATCTTGCCTTAGAAAAATATCGACGTGAAACCCGTGATTATTTCAAACAGATTGATTTAGAAACACAATTTATGCAAGCCGTTTCAAAACTACGTTTTCCAAATATTGAAACTGTCTATACTCAAAAACAAGCACAGCAATTAGCATTTGATAAAAACCAATTAAGTAACGCTTATCAACATTATATTTTAGATAAAACAGATTTTACCTATTTTATTATTGGCGATATTGAACTTAATCAAGTAAAGAAATTGGCAGAACGTTATTTAGCTTCTATTGAATCAAAAACTCAGATCCGCCATTTTGTCCCGACTATTATTCATACACCAACTCAATCATTTATTATGAATGGTTTGAAAGAACCGAGAGCTGATGTAGAAATATACCTTACCGCAGATAATACTTGGCGAACAGAACAAAAATATTTATTCAATATTCTTGCGGATATTGTGCAAGAAAAATTACGCTTAATTCTACGTGAAAAAGTTTCTGGTATTTATTCTGTAAATAGTTGGTTTATGCAAGATGTTTATGCACCACAAATTGAGGGGAAAATTGAATTTAGTTGCGACCCTAAGCGCGTGGAGGAACTTACGCATCTTACAAATCAGGTACTAGATGACATTGTAAAAAATGGCATTGATGAAAACTTATTACGTAAAAAACTAGCGGAACAACATACTCAGATTCGACGTGAATTTGATTCTTTAGTTTCAATTGCTTCAATTATTGAAGAAAGTTACTGGCAACAAGATAATCCAGATGCCATTTATACCTATCAACATTTAGATCAGTTAGCGACAAAAGCCACAATAGATGCGTTGGCGCAAAAAGCTCTAAAAAAATCAGGCAGATTTGTCAGCGTATTAAAAGCAGCTGCTTATTAGAAAATAAATGAAATCTCAACAGATCTGAAACAGATAAAAATAACGGTGATTGCTTAAACGATCACCGTTAAATTGAAATTACTGTCTAAACAGTAAATTATATTGGTTATTTTCGAGAAGTATTATTCTTCATTCAATAACTTTAATTCACGGCTTCTTACTTGATTTTTTAAGATTTCCGCAAATTCTTCCACAGTAAATGTGCCTAAATCAGCACCTTTACGGGTACGTACTGCCACTTTACCTTCTGCGATTTCTTTATCACCACAAACAAGCATATAAGGCACACGGCGTAAAGTATGCTCGCGAATTTTGAAGCCCACTTTTTCGTTACGTAAATCAGTTTTCACGCGTAAACCTACATCAGAAAGCTGTTTTGCGACTTTCTGTACATAGTCTGCTTGGCTATCAGTGATATTCATTACAACTGCTTGGGTTGGGGCTAACCATGCAGGGAAGAAACCTGCATATTCTTCGGTAATGATACCAATAAAGCGCTCAATAGAACCTAAAATTGCACGATGAATCATGACAGGGGTTTTACGGCTATTATCTTCTGCCACATAAGTTGCATCTAAACGACCTGGTAATGCGAAGTCTAATTGCACGGTACCACATTGCCATTCACGGCCAATGCTATCACGTAATGCAAATTCAATTTTCGGACCATAGAATGCGCCTTCACCTTCTTGAATTTCATATTCAAGACCGTTGTGTGCTAATGCTGCTGCAAGACCTGCTTCCGCACGATCCCACATTTCATCTGAACCGATACGATTTTCAGGGCGAGTAGAAAGTTTTACTGCGATATTAGTGAAACCAAAGGTGCTATAAATGTCGTACACCATTTTGATACAGCTAGTTACTTCGCTCTCAATTTGATCTTCAGTACAGAAAATGTGAGCATCATCTTGAGTAAAGCCACGAACACGCATTAAACCGTGTAAAGAACCTGATGGTTCATTACGATGGCAAGAACCAAATTCCGCCATACGGATTGGTAAGTCACGGTAAGATTTTAAACCTTGATTAAAAATTTGAACGTGGCCTGGGCAGTTCATCGGTTTAATTGCATATTCACGGTTTTCAGATTGAGTTGTGAACATTAAATCTGCGTAATTTTGCCAGTGACCTGTTTTTTCCCACAATACGCGATCCATCATAAATGGGCCTTTTACTTCTTGATAATCGTATTGTTTTAATTTAGTACGCACGAAGGTTTCAAGCTCACGGAAAATTGTCCAGCCATCATTGTGCCAGAACACCATACCTGGTGCTTCTTCTTGCATATGATATAAATCTAATGCTTTACCAATTTTACGGTGGTCACGTTTTGCCGCTTCTTCTAAGCGTGTTAAATATTCAGCAAGTTGTTTTTTATCCGCCCAAGCCGTACCATAGATACGTTGTAACATTTTGTTTTTGCTGTCGCCACGCCAGTACGCACCAGCGACTTTTTGTAATTTGAAATGCTGACAGAAACGCATATTTGGCACATGTGGTCCACGGCACATATCAATATATTCTAAGTGATGATATAACGCAGGCGTTGCAGTACGTTCAATGTTTTCATCTAAAATTGCCATTTTATATGGCTCGCCGCGTTTTTCAAAGGTATCACGCGCTTCTTGCCAAGTAACACGTTTTTTCACGACGTCATAATTTGTTTTTGCCAATTCCAACATACGTTTTTCGATTGCATCAATATCTTCTTGGGTTAAAGAGCGATCTAAATCTACATCATAATAGAAGCCGTTTTCAATAGTTGGACCAATTGCCATTTTTACATCTGGGAATAATTGTTTAATAGCGTGTCCGAGCAAGTGAGCGCAAGAATGGCGGATAATCTCTAAACCATCTTCATCTTTTGCAGTAATAATTTCTAACGTTGCATCTTGCTCGATAACATCGCACGCATCGCGACGTTCTCCGTTTACACGACCTGCGATAGTGGCTTTAGCAAGACCCGCACCAATATCTTGTGCGACTTCAAGAACAGAAACAGGACGATCGAATTGACGTTGGGAACCGTCAGGTAAAGTAATAATTGGCATTGTTTTTTCCTTATACAGTGGTCACCCATACGAAAGGTGACGTGTTCATTTAAAATTCTATAAAAATTAACCGCACTTTTGCCCTACTTGGCTTCATTCCTACCATTGAACGAGCGAAATTAGGCAAAAAATGCGTGGCGAATTCTATCACTTTCTTGAAGTATTGTTAAATAAATGCCCATATTTTACAGAAAGGAAATAATGTTTTTCTGACTAGGGGCTTTATATTCTAAAAATAAAGGCTAGAATAACCGCACTTTTAGATACACTGTTAAGGAATAAAAATGAGCAACGTATTAGTATTAAAATCTAGCATTTCAGGAAATAACTCTCAGACTAATCAATTAGTTGATTATGCTGTCGAAAAATTACAAGGTAATAACATTATCGTACGCGATTTATCTCAACAACCGCTTCCATATTTTGATACCGCAGCTGCAATTGCTGTGCGTGGGGAACCAAAAACAATAGAAGAAAAACAACTTCTGGCGTTGTCTGATGAATTAATCGAAGAATTAAAAAACGCACAGACATTAATAATTGGTGCGCCAATGTATAATTTAAACATTCCAACACAATTAAAAAGCTATTTTGATTTTATCGCACGTCCGCGCGTTACTTTCCAATATACAGCAAAGGGTCCTGAAGGTTTGTTGAAAGGCAAAAAAGTCATTGTGTTATGTGCATTTGGTGGGTTGTATGATGAAGAAAATTTAGTAACACAATATATGAAATCAATTTTAGGTTTTATCGGTATCACAGATGTGCAATTTGTTTATGCACAAGGCATTGGATTCGGGCCAGAGGCGATTGAAAAAGCCCAAGCGTCCGCAAAAAATAAAATTAATGAAATTGTAGCAGCCCTTTAATCCTCAGATAATCTAAAAAATATAAGAAAATGTATTAAAAACAAAAAAGTGCGGTGATTTTACCGCACTTTTCTTCTTATTTCTTTCGTTCAACCCATTTTCCATTGGTGAAATCAACAATCCATTTAGTCGCTTTTCCCTCTTTTTCAGAAGTGACATATTGTTTTTTCTCTTTGCGACTAAAACGAACAATCGCTTCATTCTCTTCTGGGTCTTTTTGTGGAGCATCGGCTAAATAAGCTAATTTTTCAGGTAAACGCTCGCGATATTGCACAAGTTCAGCGATTTTAACTGGGCGTGTTTCGCGGGATTTTGGGAAGTTATGTGCTGACATAAATACCCCACTCGCACCATCACGCAATACAAAATATGCATCAGATTTTTCGCATTTTAACTCAGGGAAATGTACTGGCTCTTCTTTCGGTGGTGCGACCTCGCCACTTTTCAAAATTTTGCGCGTGTTATCACAATTTGTACATCCCATATACTTGCCAAAACGACCAAGTTTTAAATGCATATCCGCACCGCATTTATCACACTCAACAACAGGGCCATCATAACCTTTAATTTTGAATGAGCCTTCTTCAATTAAATATCCATCACAATTTGGATTATTACCGCAAATATGGATTTTACGATGTGCATCGATTACATAGCTGTCCATTGCCGTTCCACATTTTGTGCAACGTTTACGATCCATTAATGCTTTAGTTTCTGAAGATTCATCTAAAACATTTAATAATTCCGCTTCAGGAATTAAATTAATCGTTGTTTTGCACCGCTCTTTTGGCGGCAATGCATAACCCGAGCATCCTAAAAATACCCCCGTACTTGCCGTACGAATGGCCATATTTCTGTCACAGGTTGGGCATTTAATATCGGTTTCCACGAGATTATTCGGACGCATACCGCCTTCAAGTTCATCTAATTCAGCTTTAGAAAGCTGGCTAGAAAAATCCTTAAAGAATTGATTCAATTCAGTTTTCCAATTTACTGAACCAGAGGCAATTTTATCTAAAGTATCTTCCATATTCGCGGTGAAATCGTAATTCATTAATTCGCCAAAAGACTCATTGAGGCGATCAGTCACAATTTCGCCCATCTTTTCTGCATAGAAACGACGATTTTCAGTACGAACATAACCACGTTCTTGAATGGTGGAAATAATTGCCGCATAAGTGGAAGGTCTGCCAATACCACGTTTTTCCAATTCTTTTACTAAAGCCGCTTCAGTAAAACGAGCAGGTGGTTTGGTAAAGTGTTGTGTTGGTTGCACTTCTTTTAAAGCAAGTTTTTCTGACACAGTAACTGAAGGCAATTCTTGATCTTCAGGATTTTTACCTATCTGTGGCAATACTTTTGTCCAACCATCAAAACGTAAAATTCTTCCCTTTGCTTTCAAGGTATAATCGCCAGCGGTAACTGTCAATGTACTACTATCATATTGTGCTGGCGGCATTTGACATGCTAAAAATTGACGCCAAATTAAATCATAAAGGCGTACTGCGTCTTTTTCCATTCCCTCTAAGGATTCAGGCAATGCTCGAATATCTGATGGACGAATAGCCTCATGAGCCTCTTGCGCATTTTCTTTACTAGAATAGAAATTTGGTTTTTCTGGTAAATATTGTGCACCAAAATGATTTTCAATATAGCTACGCGCCATATTAAGCGCATCTTGACTCAAATTGGTTGAATCCGTACGCATATAAGTAATGTAACCCGCTTCATATAAACGTTGGGCTAACATCATTGTCTTCTTAACGCCAAATCCCAAACGAGTACTTGCAGTTTGTTGAAGTGTTGATGTAATAAATGGTGCGCGAGGGCGAGAACTTGTTGGCTTAGTTTCTAAATCTGTGACAACGTAATCTGAAACATTCAGAAAATCTACCGCACTTTGTGCTTCTTTTTGATTTTTTGGATCAAATTTCTTGCCTTTATAATCCGTAACATCCAAGCGTATAGCTTGTTTATTTTGATTATTCGTAAGGACGGCAACTTCCCAATATTCTTCAGGCTGGAAAGCTTTAATTTCACGCTCGCGTTCGACTAATAATTTAACCGCAACTGATTGAACTCGACCAGCAGAAAGCCCGCGTGCCACTTTTTTCCAAAGTAATGGCGACACCATAAAGCCCACTACTCTATCTAAAAAACGACGAGTTTGTTGAGCATTAACACGATCCATATTTAATTGTTCAGGCTTTTCAAAAGCCTGTTTAATGGCATTTTTAGTGATTTCGTTAAACACCACGCGACTAAAACGATCATCGTTACCACCAATCACTTCACGTAAATGCCACGCAATCGCTTCCCCTTCTCTATCCAAGTCGGTTGCGAGATAAATGTGATCTGCTTTTTTAGCAAGCGACTTTAATTCGGAAACCACTTTTTCTTTACCAGGCAGAATCTGATAATTTGCTTTCCAATCGTGATAAGGATCAATCCCCATACGTTTAACTAAGGCGTTACGTTCCTTTTCTGCCTTAATTTTTGCTTTTTCTTCGGCATCCATACCTTTGGTTGAAATTGGTTTAGCTTTTTCACCTGTACTAGAACCAACCGTCGGCAAATCACGAATATGTCCCACGCTCGATTTCACGACATATTGGCTACCTAAATACTTATTAATAGTTTTTGCTTTTGCTGGCGACTCCACAATCACCAAGGATTTACTCATTTGATTACCTAATATTACTAGAATTTTGTAAAATTGGCGGTATAGTGCAAAGTTATGTTGGCAAAATCAAGCATTTTTTCAAAAAAGGTCTATAAATGGATAAACTCAACGCGATTTCTATTTTCTGCAAAGTCATTGAAACCCAAAGTTTTACATTGGCAGCAAAGCAACAAAATATTTCTGTGGCGATGGCAAGCAAATTAGTTTCACAATTAGAAGAACATTTAAAAACACGATTGTTACAACGTACCACCAGAAAAATTATGCCTACTGAAGCTGGAATGATGTATTACCAACGCTGTCAAGGCATTTTGCTTGATTTAGATGAAGCAGATTCCAGCATTACTCAGCTTACCAGTTCATTACAAGGAAATTTACTGATTTCCGTTCCTCGTGATTTTGGTTTACTTTTTATTGCACCAAATTTACCCACTTTTATGGCTAAGCATCCTCATTTGCATATTGAAGTTGAATTTAATGATAAGAAAATCGATTTATTATCCGAAGGCTATGATCTTGCTCTTCGTATTGGTTATATGGAAGATAGCTCGTTGGTTTCACGTAAAATAGGAACTACTACTGTTCATTTTGCAGCGTCGCCTAATTATCTTGAAACGAATGGTATTCCACAAACGCCTGATGATTTAGAACATCACAATGGCTTACTTTATAAAAATGCAATGAATCAGGTAAATTGGGTTGGTTCACGTATAAATCAAACCCAACGTTTCAAAATCCAATCCAAAGTGGTAAGTAATAGCGGTTTTGCCTTATTAAATATGGCAAAAGCGGGACTCGGTATTGCTAATTTACCAAAATTTATTTTAGGTAGAGCCTTTGAAAAAGGCGAGCTTATTGAAATATTGCCAGAATATAAACAACAAAAATTAGAAATTCATGTGGTCTATCCAAACAGAAGACATTTACCAATAAAAGTACGGGCATTTATTGAATTTTTATCTGGATTGGGCTTGTGTTCAGAAATTTTGGAAAATCATGAAGATAATATTTAAATGCTATAAATAAAAATACCGCACTTAAGCAACCCAAAGTGCGGTTATTTTTATGCGTGTTTTTTATAATGCTTTTAAGATATCTTCAACGCGATCTTTTGCATCACCAAAGAGCATTTGCGTATTCTCTTTGAAGAATAATGGGTTTTGTACGCCAGCGTAACCCACTGCCATTGAACGTTTGAACACTATCACATTTTGTGCTTTCCATACTTCCAACACTGGCATTCCCGCGATTGGGCTATTTGGATCTTCCATCGCCGCTGGGTTTACCGTATCGTTCGCACCTATAACCAATACCACATCGGTATCAGCGAAATCATCATTGATTTCATCCATTTCAAGTACAACATCGTAAGGTACTTTCGCTTCAGCTAAAAGCACGTTCATGTGGCCCGGTAAACGTCCTGCAACAGGGTGAATACCAAAACGAACGTTCACACCACGTTCACGCAATTTTGCCGTAATATCAGCGACTGGATATTGTGCTTGTGCAACAGCCATACCATATCCCGGCGTGATAATCACAGAACTTGCATTTTTCAACAATTCAGCCACTTCTTCCGCTGTAGTTTCACGGTGTTCGCCTTGTTCTTCGCTTGAAGAAACTTGAACATCGTTACCAAAACCACCAGCAATGACGCTCACAAATGAACGGTTCATCGCTTTACACATAATGTAAGAAAGAATTGCACCAGAAGAACCAACAAGCGCACCTGTAACGATGAGCAAATCATTATTCAACATAAAACCTGCTGCAGCTGCTGCCCAACCAGAATATGAGTTAAGCATTGATACCACAACTGGCATATCTGCCCCACCGATTGATGCCACTAAGTGCCATCCAAATGCAAGCGCAATCGCTGTCATTAATAACACAGGGAAAATGCTTTCTGGATTATTCAAGAATGCAACCATCAATAATGCAGATACCACAAGTGCGGCTAAATTTAATTTATGGCGATGCGGTAACATTAATGCTTTTGAATTAATTTTTCCGCTTAATTTACCAAATGCGACAACAGAACCAGTGAAAGTGACTGCACCGATAAAAATACCTAAAAATACTTCGACATTATGAATATTCGTTAATACTGCTTGTTCAGCTACAAATGCGGCTTGTGCTGCTGCATCTAACCCTTCTGGCATTAATGCCTCATGGTGTAAACCATAGCTATTAAAGCCAACGAGTACAGCCGCTAAACCAACGAAACTGTGAAGAATCGCCACAAGTTCTGGCATTTCAGTCATTTCTACTTTTAATGCACGTTGAACACCGATTACTCCACCAATGATCATCGCAATAATGATCCAAAATGTTCCTTCAGAATGAGGGCCAAAAATGGTTGCGATAAGGGCAATGGTCATACCAACAATACCGAACCAACAACCTGCTTTAGCAGTTTCATGTTTAGAAAGTCCTGCCAAGCTCATAATGAAAAGTAATGCTGCTAAAATATACGCAGCCTGTACTAAACCTTCAGACATTGTGCGCTCCTTAACCTTTTCTAAACATTGCTAACATACGTTGTGTGACACGGAAACCACCAAAAATATTGATGCTTGCCACCAAAATCGCCACAAAAGCTAACGCATCGATAAATAGATTGCCTGTTGGCTGACGAATTTGTAATAATGCACCTACAATAATAATGCCTGAAATTGCATTTGTTACTGCCATTAATGGTGTGTGAAGTGCATGGCTAACATTCCAAACCACGTAATAACCTACCACACAAGCTAAAACAAATACGGTGAAATGTGATAAAAATGCAGCGGGCGCCACAGAAGCTAACCAAAGGAATAACACGCCAACACCAGCCATCACACCGTATTTCACACGAGGATCTGTTGGTTTAGACTCTTTTTTCTCTGCCACTGGTGCAGCTTTGGTTTCTTGTTTTGGTTGTGCAGACACTTGAATTTGTGCTGGTGGAATTTCTTCCCCATCACGAACAACAGTTACACCACGAAGAACCACATCTTCAAAATCAATATTGATATTGCCATCTTTCTCTTTACACAAAAGTTTTAATAAATTGACTAAGTTTGTGCCATAAAGTTGAGAAGATTGCGTCGGTAAACGGCTTGGGAAATCTGTATAACCAATCACTTTCACTTGGTTTTCAGTTGTAACAACTTTCCCTGCTTGTGTATATTCACAGTTACCGCCAGTTGCAGCTGCTAAATCCACAATCACCGAACCTGGTTTCATTGAATCCACCATTTCTTTGGTGATTAAACGAGGCGCTGGTTTACCCGGAATGGCTGCCGTAGTAATAATAATATCGACTTCTTTAGCTTGTTCTGCATAAAGCTCCATCGCACGACGGTTAAATTCTTCCGACATCACTTTCGCATAACCATCGCCACTGCCACCTTCTTCTTTGAAATCAATTTCTAAGAAGCTCGCGCCCATACTCTGAACTTGCTCTTTCACTTCAGGACGAGAGTCAAAAGCACGAACAATCGCCCCAAGGCTATTTGCTGCACCAATTGCCGCCAAACCAGCCACACCCGCACCAATAACCAACACTTTTGCTGGTGGAACTTTACCTGCAGCAGTAATTTGCCCAGTAAAGAAGCTACCGAATTCATGCGCAGCTTCAATGACAGCACGATAACCAGAAATATTCGCCATAGAAGAAAGCGCATCCAATGCTTGCGCACGAGAAATACGAGGCACCGCATCCATTGCTAACACATTAATTTTCTTCGCGGTGAGTTTTTTCATTAACTCAGGATTTTGCATGCGCCAAATAAAGCTCACAAGCGTTGCGCCTTCCTTCATTTGAGCGATTTCTTCATCTGTCGGTGCATTTACTTTGAAGATAATATCCGATTGCCAAATTTCAGCCGACGTACCGATCTTCGCGCCCGCGTCTAAAAATGCTTGATCTTCAAAACTAGCTTTAAAACCTGCATCGTGTTCCACGATCACGTCAAAGCCCAATTTCAATATTTGCTGAACCGTTTTCGGCGTTGCCGCCACACGGCTCTCATTCTCAAGCAGCTCTCTAGGTACACCAATTAACATACTGTTTCCCTCTGATTGATGATTGGGTTAATGAAATTAATGAACAAACCTTCGCCTATTCATCGTTAAAATGACAAAAAGTCAAACGGATGCAAATGTATCATTAATTGAATGAAAATAGGTAACGTTTTTAAGTGGTTTTACAAGATATTGTGATAGGGATCACGAAAAATCCCACATAAAAACATCTCAAAAATTTACCGCACTTTCCATAAAAAAACACCACAAGTAAAAAACTTGTGGTGTTTTTAATTTTATTATTAATCATCTAATTGAACAGGCTCAACTTTCCAAATTCTCTCCGCATACTCTTTAATTGTGCGATCAGACGAGAAGAAGCCCATATTCACGATATTTTGAATAGTGCTTTCAATCCATTGGTCGCGTTGTTTGTATTTTTCATCTACGGCTTTTTGAGTTTCTACATAACTACGGAAATCAGCAAAAGCTTGATAATAATCGTGGTATTGCAAGCCTTGTAATAATTGATGATAACGTTGAGGATCTTCGGGTGAGAATTTACCCTCAATAATTTGATCCACGACTGTGCGTAATTGAGCATCGTTTTGATAGTATTCAAATGATCGATACCCTTCTCGACGAAGTTGTTCAACTTGTTCCACTGTGTTACCGAAAATAAAGATGTTATCTTCACCCACGTTTTCCAAGATCTCTACGTTCGCACCGTCAAGTGTACCGAGTGTCAATGCTCCATTTAAGGCAAATTTCATATTACTGGTGCCTGATGCTTCAGTACCAGCAAGGGATATTTGCTCAGAAATATCTGCTGCAGGAATAATCAACTGCGCAAGGCTTACGCTGTAATTTGGAATAAATACAACTTTTAAACGGCCTTTCAAACGCTCATCATTATTGATGACATTAGCAACATCATTAATTAAATGGATCGTTTGTTTCGCAGCATAGTAAGCCGAAGCTGCTTTACCTGCTAAAATAAATACGCGCGGTTGCCAATCTTTTTCAGGGCTGGCAAGCATTTCATTGTAGCGAGCGATAATATGTAATACGTTCAACATTTGGCGTTTATATTCGTGAATACGTTTTACTTGCACGTCAAATAAGGCGTGCGGATCAAGCTCTACCCCTAACTCGCGTTTTACGTATTCCGCTAATTTCACTTTATTAGCAAATTTAATGTCAGCAACAGCCTCTTTAAATGCTTTTTCTTGCGTAAATGGTTTAAGTTTTTCGATTTGACTTAAATCACAACGCCATTCTGAACCGATATATTTATCAAACAATGCGGCTAATTGTGGGTTCGCCACGGCTAACCAACGACGCGGTGTGATACCGTTTGTTACGTTGGTAAAGCGTTCTGGGAAAATACGAGCAAAATCTGCAAAGGTTGAAGTTACCATTAAATCGGAATGAATTTCGGCAACCCCGTTGATTTTGTGTGAACCTACTACGGATAGCCATCCCATACGCACTTTGCGTTGGTAGCCTTCTTCGATAAGAGAAACACGGCGGATAAAATCGTTGTCAGTCGTTACATAAGTGCGGACATATTCTAAGAAGTGATCGTTAATTTCAAAAATCATCTGTAAATGACGTGGCAAGATTTTTGCCATCATTTCCACAGGCCAAGTTTCTAACGCTTCGGACATTAAAGTATGGCAGGTGTAAGAGAAAATGTTACGCGTCATCTCCCACGCTTTTTTCCACTCGAAACCTTCATCGTCCACTAAAATACGCATTAATTCAGGAATCGCTAACGCTGGGTGGGTATCATTTAAGTGGATCGCCACTTTATCCGCCAAGTTTTCAAGGCTGTCGTGGGTGCGTTTGTGACGGCGTAAAATATCTTGAAGCGATGCAGAGACTAAGAAATACTCTTGACGTAAACGCAATTCGCGACCATTCCAAGTAGAATCATCAGGGTAAAGTACACGTGATAAATTTTTATTTGCGGAGTGCTCTTCTAATGCGGCTAAATGTTCGCCACGGTTGAAGTCGGCAAGGTTAAACACTTCGCCTGCGTGTGCCGACCATAAACGTAATGTTGCTGCAGAATTATTTTGATAACCTGGGATCATTTGATCGTAAGCAAGTGCGGTTACTTTTTCGGTATCTTGCCAAATACATTTTTTGCCTTCGAAATGAATGTTTCCACCAAATTCTACGGTAAAGCGTTTAGATGGACGAATAAATTCCCAAGGTGCTCCTTTTTCAAGCCATGCATCAGGACGCTCGACTTGCTGACCATTTTCAATTTTTTGGCGGAACATACCATATTCATAACGAATACCGTAGCCCATACCCGGTAAACCAAGGGTCGCAATAGAATCCATAAAACAAGCGGCTAAACGACCTAAACCACCATTGCCCAAGCCAGGATCTACTTCTTTTTCTAAAACTTCTTCTAAATCCACATTTAATTCAGAAAGTGCTTCCTGTGCTAATCCATAAATGCCTTCTGCAATCATTGCATTAGATAGCGTACGCCCGATTAAAAATTCCATTGAAAGGTAGTAAACACGGCGAGAATCTTCTGCTCGAGTTTGGCGAGCAGTAGTGATCCAACCCTCTGTTACTAAATCACGCACAGCGTGAAGTGTTGCATTGAGCCAATCGCGTTGGCTGGCTTCACGTGGAGAGCGACCGATTAAGAAAATAAGTTTGTAAACGATTGATTTTTTAATCGCTTCAACGGTCATTTCAGGACGATTATATTGGAATGGAGAATCAAAGTTATCCATTATCATAGGTAAAACCTCTATTAGAATGCTAAGAAATGATTAACGTAGGGTGTGTGAATTTTCAAAATTCACGCACGTTTGCAAAAATCAATCAAAATTTGACCGCTCTTTGAATGCGTGAATGTTGTTTACACAGCCTACAAAAGTAGTTCGAATTTTATGCTTATCTTTGCAAAAAACAAGCACAACCACACCGCTTGCAAAATATTCTTTCACAAGCGGTGTGATTGTTAAGAAAGTTTACGAATAAAACTACAAGCGTTCATAAAGTGTTCTATATTGCTCTGCAGCCTTACGCCAGCTGAAGTCTTGTTCCATTGCATCTGTACGAACCATCGCCCATGCACGCGGTTTTTGCCATAAGGCAAAGGCACGTTGCAAGCAATGGCGGAGAGCTTCAGGCGTTGCACTTTCAAACACAAAACCTGTTGCGGTGCGAGCTTTGATGCTTTCTGAAGTGCTATCCACCACCGTATCCGCTAAACCACCTGTTTTACGAACAAGTGGCAGTGTGCCATATTGCAAACCATAAAGTTGGGTTAAGCCACAAGGCTCGAAACGACTTGGCACTAAAATCACATCGCCACCTGCCACCATTAAATGCGAAAGGGCTTCATCGTAGCCGATTTTTACCGCAATATTTTGCGGATAACGTTCAGCAAGCTCACGAATACCTTGTTCAAAGTGCGGTGCACCTGAACCTAAAATCATCAACTGACCGCCTTGTTTGACGATTTCGTCTGCACTTTCGATTAATAAATCAACACCTTTTTGCTCGGTTAAACGGGTAACCATCACAAATGCCAAGGCAGATTCATCTTGTGGCAAATTGAAATAGGCTTGCAGTTCGGCTTTGTTTTTCTTTTTGCCTGCCATATATTTGAGCTTGTAATGGTGCGGAATGTATTGATCCACGTTCGGATGCCAAATATTTTCGTCCACACCATTTAAAATCCCCACCAAACGACCTTGAGCTTTTAAGCCAGAAAGCAAGCCTTGCAAACCGTAGGCAAATTCTGGTGTCGTGATTTCTTCTGCATAAGTTGGGCTAACTGCCGTGCTTGCATCAGAATAGAACAAACCTGATTTCAAGTAAGAAATCTGCCCAAATAATTCCAAGCCTTCTACGTGGAACATCCCTGTCGGCAAGCCGATTTCATACAAATGATGATAAGAAAACTGCCCTTGATATGCCAAGTTGTGAATGGTGAACACCGATTTCGCAGGGCGACCTTTGTTGAACAGATATGCTGCACACAAACCTGCGTGCCAATCATGAGCGTGTACCACTTCTGCACGCCACCAGCTATCTAAACCTGTGGCTAATTCTGCCCCCACCCAACCGAGCAAAGCAAAACGTTTGTAGTTGTCGCCGTAGTCGTTGTAATAGGCATCGTGATAAGGATTGCCTTCGCGACCGTATAAGTGCGGTGCGTCAATCAAATAGATCCCGACACCATTATATTCTCCATAACGCAACACCACGTGCCCAGCGAAGTTGTCAAATTCGGCAACCACTTGAGTATTCTGAATGCCTGCTATAATTGCGGGATAAGCAGGCAATAAAACGCGAGCATCTAGCCCAATTTGGTTCTGTGCTTGGGGTAATGCCCCTAAAACATCGGCAAGCCCGCCTGTTTTTAAGAGCGGATAGAGTTCCGAACAAACGTGTAGTATTTTCATTGAGTTTTTTATTTTCCCTATAAATATGAATAATGCTCGATCAGCCCCCCCTCTTTGCTAAAGAGGGATTCAGAAAGTGCGGTTAATTTTGACCGCACTTTTCCTAACTAATCTAAATGACCTTCTTCGCCAATCTCGTGTCCCTCAAGTATCTTTAGCATTTTCGGGGTTACAAGAATGACTTTGCCTGTTGAGCTAATACGGAAGCGATTTTTATCTTCTTCCATATCCACACCAATTTGCATACCATCAGGAATTTCGCATTCGCGGTCGATAATACAATTTTTCAACACGCAATTTTTACCGATTTTAACTTGTGGTAACACCACGCAGTGATCGACTTTTGAAAAGGAATCAATTTTAATGCGATCAAAAAGCACGGAATTGCTGATCGATGCATCGGTAATCACACAGCCCCCGCCAATCAATGAGTTATCTACTGGGTGCACGTTAGAGTGTTTATAGAAGAATTTAGACGGATAAGCCTGAACCGGATTACCACGAATTGGCCAGCTTTGGTCGTAAATATCTAATTGTGGATTTTCAGAGACTAAGTCGATATTAGATTGCCAGAAGCTATCAAGTGTCCCTACATCACGCCAGTAAATTTCGCCCTCGGTGTTGCGTCCCATGCAAGAACGGCTAAATGGGTGAGCATAAAGCGCGCCTTCTTCTAAACATTTTGGCAATACATCTTTACCGAAATCGTGGCTGGTGTTCGGGGTGCCAACTTCACGATCTAACATTTTGTAAAGATAATCCGCATCAAACACATAAATCCCCATTGAAGTAAGCGAAACATCAGGTTTACCCACCATTGCTGGCGGATCTTTTGGTTTTTCCACGAAAGCTTTTACTTTCAAGTTTTCGTTTACAGCCATTACGCCAAATTCGTGTGCTTCAGAACGGGGCACTTCAATGCAACCAATAGTACATTTTGCCCCACTATTGACGTGATCCATTAACATCACGCTGTAATCTTGTTTGTAAATATGGTCGCCCGCTAAGATCAAAATATATTTCGGGCGATAGTGATTTTTAATAATAGCCATATTTTGATATACCGCATCCGCCGTGCCACGATACCAAGTAGAATCGTCAATTTGCTGACGAGCTGGCAACATATCGACAAATTCCCCTCTCTCTTGTGGTAAAAAAGACCATCCTGTTTGCAAATGACGAAGCAAGGAGTGTGCCGCATATTGAGTCACGACCCCAATTCGGTTTAAACCTGAGTTAATACAATTAGAAAGTGCGAAATCAATAATGCGACGATTACCACCAAAATAAAGCGCTGGTTTTGCACGTTTATCTGTCAATTCGTGTAAACGTGAACCACGTCCACCTGCAAGTACAAGCACCAAAGTGTTTTTAACTAAATCATATTTGTTAAGGTCGCCAGATTTCATAAGGATCTCCATAGTCTTATTGTTATTCGTCATTCAGCATACAAAAGCCCATTGAACTAAGTTCGGCTTGTTCTTCAAGGGTTACATTATGTGTGCCGATTTGGGGCTTCCATTTCCCATTAGGCAAGTGAAACACCTGACCTTCGGCTTTGGCATTAATCAACAAAAGCCAACGATTGTCTAAAACCACCTGTAATGCTTTGGTTTGTTGATTTTGCCAATCTTCAACTGTCATCGGTTCGCCTGCAATGTTAAGCCATTGCACATTCTCATCCGACCACCATTGATCTTGGTTTAAACTGCCCATTCTTTTGCGGAGTGCGATCGTTTGCTTGGTCAGTTCAAATAATTCTTCGTTAAAATTTGCCCATTTCAGCCAAGTAATCTCGTTATCTTGGCAATAAGCATTATTGTTACCATATTGAGTGTTGCCGAACTCATCGCCCGCCAAAAGCATAGGTGCGCCATTCGCCAGCAATAAACTCATTAATAATCCACTTTGTGCAAAAGTGCGGTTATTTTCCACCGCACTTTTTTGCGGTTCAGAAAGGGATTCTGTAGAACCTTCTACTCCGTGGTTGTAACTGTAATTTTCGTTTCTGCCGTCGTGATTTTCTTCGCCGTTCGCTTCATTATGTTTTTGGTTGTAACTCACTAAATCTTTAAGCGTAAAACCATCGTGAGC
Organism: Haemophilus sp. HMSC071C11; assembly: GCF_001837655.1. NCBI lineage: Bacteria > Pseudomonadati > Pseudomonadota > Gammaproteobacteria > Pasteurellales > Pasteurellaceae > Haemophilus > Haemophilus sp. HMSC071C11. The sequence goes on from NZ_KV833406.1 coordinate 66,936, forward strand.
GGTAATAAAATTAAGTGTAGTATGTGGCAAGCGGTCATTTTTCTTAAATAAATCGATAGAGCCTGCAAAACGTTCTGCAAATGCACCGATTTCGCCACTTTTCCATAGCCAGAAACGGCAGAGATCATCACGGAATCGGTCGTTCCATTCGGCAAAATAACTTGGGAAATTGCCGACTTGATAACCGTAATGTCCAATATCCCAAGGCTCGGCAATCAATTTAATATTTTGTAAACTTGGCTCATTTTTTATGTCAGTAAAAAGCTGAGCTGACGAATTAAAATCTGGTGTATCACGACCAAGCACGGAGGCTAAATCAAAACGGAAACCATCAATGTGGCATTGCTCCACCCAATAACGCAGGCAATCCACCACCCACTTTCGCCCTACATCAGAGGATAAATTGAGCATATTGCCGCAGCCTGTCCAATTGATATAACGCCCTTGATCGTTGCGCCAATAGTAAGTTTGATCATCAATACCACGCTGGCAGAATGTTGGGTAAGTTTGCTCTGATTCTGCAGAATGGTTAAACACCACATCTAAGATAACTTCAATACCCTCATTGTGAAACGCCTTTACCATCGCTTTAAATTCAGCTAATGGATTATTTGTTGCCGCATATTTAGGTTCCACCGCAAACATCGCTAAGGGATTGTATCCCCAATAATTTTGTAAGCCTCGTGCCTGTAAGTGCGGTTCATTTATATGGAAATTTACAGGCAGCAACTCCACCGCAGTTACGCCTAATTCTTTCAAATACGCCAAATTCACAGGATGTGCTAATCCAGTATAAGTACCACGCAACGCCGCAGGGATTTTCTCGTTTAACTGGCTAAACCCTTTAACGTGTAATTCATACACAATGGTTTCAGCCCAAGGCGTATTGGGTAAAGTATCATTTTCCCAATTAAAATCTTCCGAAATCACAACCGCTCTTGGGGCAAGATGCGCGTTGTCGCGATTATCCGAAAGCAAGAACCAAGAACAACTTTCTTCGCTACTTAAATCAGGTTTACCATTTACGGCTTTCGCATAGGGATCGAGCATTAATTTATTCGGGTTGGCAAATTCGCCGTGAATACGAAATCCATATTCCGTACCAGTTTTCACGCCAGTTACCGCCAAATGCCACACATTTTCAGTACGCACCATCGGCAAGCGTGTTTCTTGATTTTGTTCGTCAAAAAGGCAAACTTCTACGCCTATTGCCGCAGCGGAAAACAGGGCGAAATTGGTAATTTGCACGTTGTTTTCGACCGCTTGTGAGTATCCCATTGGAATAGGATTGCCGTTGTTGTAGATTTTGAACATATTTTTATCGCTTTTGTAGGGGCAAATGACATTTGCCCAAAAACATCGGTGGTTTATCAGGGCGAATGTAATTCGCCCCTACAATTTATCTATTCGGATTATTTCGCCTTCAATCTCAAATAAACTGTTGCTAACGGCGGAATGGACACTGAAATCGAATTTTCTCGTCCGTGGCTTTCGATTTTTTCACTTGCGACACAACCAAAATTGCCCACGTTTGAACCTTCGTAATACATCGAATCGGTATTTAAAATTTCTTCGTATTTTCCTGCAACATTCACGCCGATGCGGTAATTGTGGCGAGGCACAGGGGTAAAGTTACTGACGACAATAATACGTTCTCCGTTTGAACTGCGACGTTCAAAGGCGAACACAGAATTTGCCGCATCATCAACGACAAGCCAATCGAAACCCTCTGGGGAGTTGTCGAGCTCAAAGAGCGGTCGATTTTTTTGATAAATTTGATTGAGGTCTTTAACCAGCTTCAATACGCCTTTGTGCCAACCTCCGCCAATATTTTCATCAAGCAAGAACCAGTCCAAACTTTCTTCATAATTCCACTCACGACCTTGGGCAAATTCATTCCCCATAAAGAGCAATTTTTTGCCTGGGTAGCCCCACATATAACCGTAATATGCACGCAAGTTAGCGAATTTTTGCCACGTATCGCCTGGCATCTTGCCAAGAAGTGAATATTTACCGTGAACCACTTCATCGTGAGAAAGTGGTAGAACAAAATTTTCGCTGTATTGATATACCATTCCAAAGGTCATTTTGTTGTGATGATATTGGCGGTAAATGGGGTCAAGCTTCATATAAGCCAGTGTATCGTTCATCCAGCCCATATTCCATTTGAAATTGAAGCCCAAGCCGCCGTCTTCGCTTGGGTGGGTTACGCCTGCAAAAGAGGTAGATTCCTCCGCAATAGAAATTGCTCCCGCCATTTCGCTGTGAATTTTCCAGTTGGTGTGTTTTAAAAACTCAATGGCTTCTAAATTTTCACGTCCGCCGTATTGGTTTGGAATCCACTCGCCCTCCGCACGGCTGTAATCGCGGTAGATCATTGAAGCCACAGCATCCATGCGAATACCATCTACGCCAAAGCGTTCAAGCCAGTAAAGGGCATTGCTGGACAGGAAATTTTTCACTTCGTTGCGTCCATAGTTATAAATCAAGGTATTCCAATCTTGATGATAGCCTTCGCGAGGGTCTTCATGTTCATACAAGGCTGTGCCATCAAATGCGACTAAACCATGGGTATCACTTGGGAAATGCCCTGGCACCCAATCTAAAATCACGTTGATGCCTGCTTCGTGAGCACGTTTTACTAAACGGCGAAATGCCTCAGGTGAGCCAAAACGACTGGTTGGCGAATAAAGCCCAAGTGGTTGATAGCCCCAAGAACCATCAAACGGAAATTCAGAAAGCGGTAAAAATTCTATATGGGTAAAGCCCATCTCTTTTACATAAGGAATTAATTCATCAGCAATTTGATCGTAATCTAGCCAAAAATTGTTTTCTAAATTACGACGCCAAGATCCTAAATGCACTTCATAAATAGAAATCGGTTGATTTGCTTGATTTGCTTGACGACGTTGTTCCGTCATTTCCACCACATTTGGTAATGCACTAATTTGTGAAGCTGTATCAGGGCGAAGTTGCGAACTAAAGGCATAAGGATCCGCTTTCAAACGAAGATTGCCATAGCAATCAATCAATTCAAATTTATAGAGCTGACCAAGGCTGGCTTTCGGCAGGAATAATTCCCACACACCGCTTTTCGGGTGGAAACGCATCGGGTGGCGGCGACCATCCCAATAGTTGAAATCGCCTACAATAGAAACTCGTCTTGCATTAGGTGCCCACAAGCGGAAATTCACCCCGCTCACACCATCACATTCCATAAAATGTGCACCAAGCACTTCATATGGGCGAAGCATAGATCCTTCAGAAAGTAGCCATTGTTCTAAATCGTCAATCATTGGATGAAAACGATAAGGATCTTCGATAATTTGTGCTTCATTACCCCAAAAAACCTGTAATTGATAAGCAAAAAATTGACGACAATTTGGAATAACACCAACAAAAAATCCACGCTCATCGACACAATCCAGTTCCGTTATTTCTTTACCACTTTCACGCTCAATCACCACCATTCGATTGGCATCTGGCAATAACGTACGGATTTCAATTCCTTGCTCGGTTTCGTGCATACCAAGCGTAGCAAAAGGATCACCATTGCTCGCATCAAAAAAACCATCAATAGTTGCTTGTGTTACTGCGGTTGTCATATTTACTCCTTATACATTTCGCCCTTGGTTAATTTGCACAAAGAACGTTTTTAAAGCTTCATTGCTAAAAATAAACGCTAACGGTTGAGCAAGTTTCTTGCACCAGTTTGGGTATTCATTTGAGGTGCCCGGTAAATTAGAACTGATTTCTTGGCTAAGTAAATTTTCTAATTGCACACCAATCAATCGGCTGTTACTTTCCGCTAAATAATAATGGATCATTCGATTTAAATAATCGTGCATCGCCATAGAAAGTGCATCACCTTCATAATGCGGCGGTAAATAATTATCACGATGTAAACTATTTAATAAGGCTTGTTTATCCATAACACGTTGATCATATTTTTGCTTGAGCACTTCCCCATTCAGAATACCGAGTTGATTAAATAATTCTAAATCACGGCAATGCCAAAAACTTTGTAATGAGGGAACATCATGTGTACCAATAGTGGCATAAGCATTTCGAGGATAATCAGATATACGAGGAAATTCGCCATTTCGTTGGGCAAAATACAATACAAAATAAGAGAAAATTTGAAACTCGTTTAATTTCCACCGCACTTCATCAGGCACAGTGCCGAGATCTTCACCAATAATCAAACATTCATTGCGTACACTTTCAATGGCAAGAATCGCCATTAATTCATCAAAAGGATAATGCACATAAGCACCGTCAGCCGCGGTTTTTCCTTTTGGAATCCACCACAAACGGAATAAGCCCATAACATGATCGATGCGTAGCACACCGAAATATTGCATATTGGCACGTAGCATATCGATAAATGGTGTAAAGCCACGTGCTTTTAGCACTGTTGGATTATAAGGTGGCAAATTCCAATTTTGCCCGACTGGGCCTAACGGATCAGGTGGCGCACCAATAGAGGCATTTACACAATATAAATCAGGATCGCTCCATACATCAGCACTGCCACGAGAACTATTTACGGCTAAATCGCCATAAATACCCAACTTCATGCCAGACTGTTTACAAAGATTTTGTAATGCGGAAAGTTGTTCTTCTGTAAGCCATTGCAACCAAGCAAAAAATTGGATTTGCTCATGGTGTATTTTTAATAGGGCTTTTCTTTTTGCCGCACTTAAATGCTGCCATTCCTTACGCCAGCCAAGCCAACCAATGGTATTTTCTTCTGCTTGATGGTCAGCGTGTTCTTGTAAATCCAAGACATTAAATAAGCCCTGTAACAACAAAGGTTCCCCTTTGCTTTTTAAATAATCAGCAAAGATTTTTCGACGTGTCACAATTTCAACGGATTGACTACGCTGAAAGAAATAAAACAGGGACTCAAGTGCGGTTAATTTTAAAGCCAAAATTGAAGAATAATCGACGCAATCACTTTCACGTAAAGCAGCAATTTTTGCTTTAATATCCTCACGCTTAAACCAATTTTGTACTGAACGGCAACGCTTAAATTCGGGTAAATCAGGAATGTCCAAATATAAGAAATTCAACCAACGACGAGAGGATGAACTATAAGGACTAGCCCAATTTGGCACAGCAGGATATGGCAAATGTAATGGATTAATTCCCACATAATCCGCCCCTTGTTTTGCACTTTGTTCAATCAAAGCAGCCAAATCGCCAAAATCGCCAATCCCCCAGTTTTGTTCTGAGCGTAAACTGTAAAGTTGCACATTCACGCCCCACACTTTTTTATTTTTTAATACGGATGGTTGAAAAGCTGTTTTAGGAGAAATAAGTAAACGAACGCGATACTGTTCAGTGTCAGAAAAAATAGATAATTGATAATAGCCAAAAGGAAGTGGAGGCAAAGAAAGTGCGGATAAATTTGAAAGTATTTTTTCTAACAGAATAGCATTAGATTCATCAATCAGCTGATAACGATATTCCGCAGATGGTGGGAGATCTAGACGATTGAGTCGATAATCAATCGGTTCATTTTCAAATGCAGCCAGTACATCGTCAAACTGTCCTTTCGCTTTTGGCGGAGGCTGCAAAAGCTCAACAAAAGTTAAAACCGTCTTTTCATCCGCAAAAATAAGATGCCCATCAATATCATAGTGAGAAAGCGCGATACCGCATTTTTCTGCTTTTTGTTTGAGAGAATCCGAGATTTGCATAGACACCACATGACAACTGTATAACTATTGTTAGGGATTATAGCTAAGCTGAAATTGATGACAACTGGCTTTATTTAAAAGTGTGATCTTCGTCAATAATAAATTCAAACCAATCAATCACATCGCGTTCGTGGATACCATTTTTAATCAAAATATCCGCATTTTTTACAGAATGGGGAGAGCCAGAAATAAGCGGATGCCATTCAGGTAGTGTTTTTCCTTCATAAAGCAAACGATAGGCGCAAGTATCAGGCAGCCAATGAAAATCAGGTAAATTCTTTTTGGTGAGTTTGGTGCAATCGGTTTCAATGTTAAAACGCTCTGAATAATTACCGCACTTTCCTGTTTCCACATCTAAAAGATTACAAGCAATTCGGGTGTAATAGAGTTTTTGGCGTTTACTTCGCCCTTGAATATATTTGCGATAACAGCATTTGCCGCAGCCATCACATAAGGCTTCCCATTCAGATTCAGTCATTTCAAGCAGGGATTTTGTTTGCCAGAAATTGGGTTCAAGTTGCATATTGGATTGCATAGTTGATACAAATAAAAAGTGCGGTCAAAATCACATTTATTTTGACCGCACTTGGTTAATTAAAATTAGAAGCCTTCTTTTAAGCTTACTGTTAAGTTAAATACCAAATGTTCAGGACGGCTATCTTTACTATCCGCACAGAAATAACCTTCACGTTCAAATTGATAACCTTTCTCTGCTTCTGCCGCAGCCAAGCTTTGCTCTACAAAACCTTGTTTTATCACTAAAGAATTTGGATTTAATACGCTTTCAATATCATCTTCAGCCCCTGGATTTGGCACGGTAAATAAGCGATCATACAAACGGAACTCAGCTGGATGATTATGCGTAGCAGAAACCCAGTGAATAACCCCTTTTACTTTGCGACCATCTGCTGGATTTTTACCTAAGGTTTCAGGATCATAAGTACAGAAAATCGTGGTGATTTCACCATTTGCATCTTTTTCGACACGTTCAGCTTTAATCACATAAGCGTTACGTAAACGCACTTCTTTGCCTAACACTAAGCGTTTATATTGTTTGTTTGCTTCTTCACGGAAGTCTGCTCGATCAATATAAAGCTCTTTAGTAAACGGCAATTGACGCTCGCCTAATTCTGGACGATTTGGATGATTTGGGGCAGTTAAAACTTCCACGCCTTCAAAGTTTTCAATTACCACACGAACAGGATCAATCACTGCCATTGCGCGTGGTGCGTTTTCGTTCAAATCCTCACGAATGCAGGCTTCAAGTGCAGAATATTCCACCACGTTATCTTGTTTCGTCACACCAATACGACGGCAGAATTCACGTAACGAAGCAGATGTATAACCACGACGGCGTAAACCTGAAATGGTTGGCATACGAGGATCATTCCAACCATCTACAATGCCGTCGTTTACTAATTTCAATAACTTACGTTTAGACGTCAATGTGCCTTCTAAATTTAAACGTGAGAATTCATATTGATGCGGTAATGGACGTTCAATACTAATATTTTCCAACACCCAGTCATATAAACGACGGTTATCTTGGAATTCTAATGTACAGATCGAGTGAGTAATACGCTCAATGGCATCAGAGATACAGTGAGTAAAATCGTACATTGGATAAATGCACCATTTTTCGCCTGTTTGATGATGGCTGGCAAATTTAATGCGATAAATTACAGGATCACGCATGACCATAAATGGCGATGCCATATCAATTTTTGCGCGTAAACTTGCTTTACCCTCGGCAAATTCGCCATTTTTCATTTTTTCAAATAAAGCTAAGTTTTCTTCAATAGTGCGGTCACGATATGGGCTGTTTTTACCTGCTTCAGTTAATGTGCCACGATATTCACGCATTTCATCTGGCGAAAGTTCATCCACATAAGCCAAGCCTTTTTTAATTAATTCAATGGCATAGCTATAAAGTGCATCGAAGTAATCAGACGCATAACGCGGTTCGCCTTCCCATTTAAAGCCTAACCATTCCACATCGGCTTTAATGGAATCTACATATTCCACATCTTCTTTCACTGGATTGGTGTCATCAAAACGTAGGTTACATAAACCTTGATATTCTTTTGCTAAGCCAAAGTTTAAGCAAATCGATTTGGCGTGACCAATATGCAAATAGCCATTCGGCTCTGGCGGAAAACGGGTATGAACGCTTTTATGTTTACCCGAAGCTAAATCTTCATCAATAATTTGGGTAATAAAATTGTGAGTGCGAGTATTTTCAGCACCCAAAGATGTCTCTGTCATCATTTTCTCTCGTTAAAATAAAAAAATGTTTGGCTATTCTATACAAATCTAAGGGAAAATAAAGGTTCATCTCTTGTTCTTGCCATAGAAATACTGGATTTAAATAAAAGATTGTAAAAACTTGCCATAAAAAACCGCCACGAAATTATCGTGGCGATGTATAAATGCAAAAAGTGCGGTAAGTTTTTTGGCAGTTTAGCTTACCAAACCCAGCCAGCCCCCATTTGATAGGAAATTTTGCTGTTTTTGCCTGCATTCACGGCGATACCGCTTTTTAATGTGATGTAGTGGAGGGAGGCGTATCAACTAAAGCTGCCTAATTTTACGTCATATAGATAAAATATAAAGGAAATATTGTTTTTATAAATAAAAAGTGCGGTGAAAGTCTCAAAAATTTTTACCGCACTTTATTGAAATAGAGTTTACATTACAACCACATCAAACTGTTCTTGGTTATAAAACTGTTCTGTTTTTACTTTTACTCGTTTTCCAATAAACATTTCCACTTCTGGCAGTAAACCGTGAGATTCTTCATTAATAAGATATTCTGAAACTGCTGGCGAGGCATAAACAACAAATTGTTCACTACTGAATAAATGATACACCCGAATAATTTCACGCATAATTTCGTAGCAAACTGTCTCAACAGTTTTCACCCGACCACGTCCATGACAAGTTGGACATTCATCGCATAGCACGTGTTCAAGGCTTTCGCGGGTTCTTTTACGAGTCATTTCTACAAGGCCTAATTGCGTAAAGCCATTCACATTAGTTTTCATACGATCTTTAGAAAGCGCATCACATAAAGATTGCAATACTCGATTGCGATGTTCATCTGTTTGCATATCAATAAAATCAATAATGATTATGCCACCAAGATTACGTAGTTGGAGTTGCTGCGCAATGGCTTTAGTTGCTTCAATATTGGTATTGAAGATGGTTTCTTCTAGATTACGATGCCCCACAAATGCGCCTGTATTAATATCAATGGTGGTCATGGCTTCTGTTTGCTCGATAATTAAATAGCCGCCCGATTTGAGATTAACACGTTTATCTAAGGCTGTTTGGATCGCATTTTCAACCCCGTACACATCAAAGATAGGTTGATTGCCAGAATAAAGAACAAGTTTATCGCTTAATTCAGGCATAAATTCATCGGTAAACTCTTTTACTTCGCCAAAGCAAAGTTTAGAGTCGATACGAATTTTTTCTAAGTTTGTGCCGATAAAATCGCGCAAAATACGTTGTGGAAGTGCTGGCTCGCCGTAAATTTTTGATTTGGTTGGGTACTTAGATTTACGTTCTAAAACTTTACGCCATAAGCGTTTTAAAAATTCAGCGTCTTGACGTAATTCTTCTTCGCTTGCCCCTTCTGTGGCGGTACGAATAATAAAACCGCCGAGTTCATCACAAAAAGGTTCAACTAATGCTTTTAAACGGGCGCGTTCTTCTTCGCTTTCAATGCGTTGTGAAACGCCTACGTGGCTATTTTCAGGCATAAAAACAAGATGACGCGATGGCAATGTGATATCCGTTGTTAAACGTGCACCTTTTGTACCTAGCGGCTCTTTCACCACTTGTACAACAATATCCTGCCCTTCTCGTACTAATTCTGAAATGCTCTTAACTTTAAATTGCTTTTGTTCATTTTCATCTACACATTCTGTATGGGATACAATGTCCGCAGCGTGTAAAAAAGCCGCTTTTTCCAAACCAATATCAACAAAAGCCGACTGCATTCCTGGTAACACTCGAGTGACACGACCTTTATAAATGTTTCCGACAATTCCTCGTTTAGCTTGGCGTTCAATATGCACTTCGCGCAACATTCCTGTTTCTACTAGCGCAATGCGTGTTTCGTTAGGCGTTACGTTCATCAATAACTCGACAGCATCCATTTTATATTCCTAATTTCTTAAATTTCATCAAATATTTAGTCTAAATAGAATAATAGCCCGAAATAAGGTAAAATGCACCCTTTCTGAAATTTTTAACCCATTTTGGACTTATATAATGTTTGGATTCGACCCAAGTCTTATTACTTTTACTATTTATATTTTCGGGATGTTGCTGATTGGCGTACTCGCCTATTATTACACGAATAATTTATCAGATTACATTCTCGGTGGACGTCGTTTAGGCAGTTTTGTTACTGCAATGTCTGCAGGTGCGTCAGATATGTCTGGTTGGCTTTTAATGGGCTTACCTGGTGCGGTATATTTATCAGGCTTAGTTGAAGGCTGGATTGCTATTGGTTTAACTATCGGGGCTTATTTTAACTGGCTTTTAGTGGCTGGTCGTTTGCGTGTTTATACAGAATTAAATAATAATGCGCTCACTCTCCCAGAATATTTTCACAATCGTTTTGGTTCATCACACAAATTATTAAAACTTGTTTCTGCCACTATTATTTTAGTGTTTTTTACTATTTATTGTGCTTCTGGTGTCGTGGCTGGCGCAAAATTATTCCAAAATATATTTTCTGTGGAATATTCCACCGCACTTTGGTACGGCGCAGCGGCAACCATTGCTTACACGTTCATCGGAGGTTTCCTTGCGGTAAGCTGGACAGATACCATTCAAGCCACATTAATGATTTTTGCATTAATTTTAACCCCTGTTTTTGTGTTATTGAGTTTCGCCGATACCGCTCAATTTTCCGCAGTACTAGAACAAGCTGAGGCTGCCGTAAATAAAGATTTCACGGATTTATTTACTTCTACCACACCACTTGGTTTATTAAGTCTTGCGGCTTGGGGATTAGGCTATTTCGGGCAACCGCATATTTTAGCACGCTTTATGGCTGCGGATTCTGTCAAATCACTTATCAAAGCACGCCGTATTAGTATGGGTTGGATGGTGCTTTGCTTAGCAGGCGCAATTGGCATTGGCTTATTCGCTATTCCGTATTTCTTTGCCAATCCAGCTATTGCAGGCACAGTCAATAATGAACCAGAGCAAGTATTTATTGAATTAGCTAAACTTTTATTTAATCCTTGGATCGCGGGCATATTACTTTCCGCTATTTTAGCCGCTGTAATGAGTACATTAAGTGCGCAATTATTAATTTCTTCAAGCTCAATCACAGAAGATTTCTATAAAGGTTTTATTCGCCCTAACGCATCTGAAAAAGAGCTCGTATGGCTTGGCAGAATTATGGTGTTAGTTATTGCCGCACTTGCTATCTGGATCGCACAAGATGAAAACAGTAAAGTATTAAAACTTGTAGAATTCGCTTGGGCGGGATTTGGTAGTGCATTTGGCCCAGTTGTACTTTTCTCTCTTTTCTGGAAACGAATGACATCATCGGGTGCAATGGCGGGTATGCTTGTAGGTGCAGTGACAGTATTTGCATGGAAAGAAGTTGTTCCAGCGGATACTGATTGGTTTAAAGTATATGAAATGATCCCAGGCTTTGCTTTCGCCAGCCTTGCAATTATTGTTATTTCATTACTTTCCAATAAACCAGAACAAGATATTCTTAATACCTTTGATAAAGCAGAAAAGGCTTATAAGGAAGCAAAATGATCGACTTTCGCCCTTTTTATCAACAAATTGCTACTACAAATTTATCGGACTGGTTAGAAACCTTACCACTCCAATTGAAAGAATGGGAAACTCAAACTCATGGCGATTATGCGAAATGGAGCAAAATTGTTGATTTTTTGCCTGATTTACATGCTGATGAAATCGATCTAAAAAGTGCGGTGAAATCTGACCGCACTTTTCCCCTTTCAGAAGGTGAAAAACAACGAATTATCCATCATTTAAAACAATTAATGCCGTGGCGAAAAGGGCCTTATCATCTTTTCGGCATTCATGTAGATTGTGAATGGCGTTCAGATTTTAAATGGGATCGTGTTCTTCCTCATTTAGCTCCCCTGCAAGGTCGCACTATTTTAGACGTGGGTTGTGGCAGCGGTTATCATATGTGGAGAATGGTAGGCGAAGGCGCAAAAATGGTGGTCGGGATTGATCCTACCGAGCTTTTCCTTTGCCAATTTGAAGCTGTACGCAAACTGCTTAATAATGATCGTCGAGCAAATCTTATCCCGCTAGGTATTGAGCAAATGCAACCATTAGCGGCATTTGACACTGTATTTTCAATGGGCGTACTCTATCATCGTAAATCCCCATTAGATCATTTAAGCCAATTGAAAAATCAATTGGTAAAAGGTGGCGAATTGGTATTAGAAACGTTAGTGGTGGATGGCGATGTAAATACTGTACTCGTACCGATAGATCGCTATGCGAAAATGAAAAATGTTTATTTTATCCCCTCTGTCGCCGCACTAATCAACTGGCTAGAAAAAGTTGGCTTTACCAACGTACGTTGTGTTGATGTAGCGACAACTACATTAGAAGAACAGCGTAAAACTGATTGGTTGGAAAATGAAAGCCTGATTGATTTTTTAGATCCAAATGATCACAGTAAAACCATTGAAGGTTATCAAGCACCGAAAAGAGCGGTAATTTTAGCGAACAAATAAAAAAGGGAATTATTCCTTTTTTATTTTACTCGCATTTCATATTTACAAAGAATAATACTCTAATTTTACTGAAGTTAATGTGGATAATAAGGTTTCAGCCATCGTTTTATGGCTCAATTTTAATGCTTTTTCAGCCATCACTATTCGTTCAATATCACTCAATTTTTTATCATTTAAATACGCAAAATTAAGTGCGGTTTGCAACGCTGGCAAACTCGGATTAAATGCGGCGTTTTCTGCATAACGTCCTGTCACCACATCACCATTTTTAAATAAAATCGCAATGCCGTGCGGACTATTTGAATAAGGACAATGAGATTGATTTGCCGCTAAAATAGCTTGATTAACCAAATCATCTTGATGATCAGCAACTAAATCATGATTTTCTTCCGCCAAAAGATGCGCTGCAATATCAAGATCTTTTGGTCCAAACGCATCTGGTAAATAAGAATGTAATGGATTATTTTGGCTATGCGGCAAATGAATTGAAATTTTTTCAGCACCGTGCAATTCATTCATAAATTGACGACAATGTCCGCACGGCGTGTAATTGACCACCATATCTGAAATACGGCGTTCATTACGCAACCAAGCGTGAGAAATTGCACTTTGTTCCGCGTGAATCGTTTGCTGAATGGCTGAATTAGCAAATTCTTGATTCGCGCCGAAATAAAAATCCCCTTGTTCGCCAATAGCAATTGCCCCCACATTAAAATGAGAAATAGCAGTATGACTATAACTTGCAGCAAGTGGCAACAAGTGCATAGCCAATTTTAGTGGGGTAAGTTCAAAATTATGACAAAGCTGCTGCACTTGGGAATAATTTAAAAAACCAGCCCAATTTTGTGAACGAAGTTCATTCACAATAGCTTGATTAAGTGCATCATCTTGTGGCAAGGTGCGCTTAATAAGTTCTTGCATAACATATCCTTAGAAAAAATATTAAAAATTATCACTGTACTTATTAAATCAAAATTTATTGTTAGCCGCGATAGTTTGATTAAATATTCATTAAAACTGTGATCTTGATCACTTATTTGATAGCTTCTATTTATTACAATTTCTTAACAAATAAGGCTAAGACTATCAATTATATTGAATAGAACAATTTCACTTCAAATTATAGAAACGTATAATACCCATATCAAAGGGAGGGCATTAGCTCAATTATTCAACTAGAAAAAGGAAATTATTATGTCAAAAACATCAATCGGACTAGATAAAGTTCAATCAGCAGAATTAGCCGATAAACTTAACGAATTACTTGCAACCTACCAAGTTTTCTATACTAATGTACGGGGCTACCACTGGAACATTAAAGGCGTAAACTTCTTTGCATTACACGCAAAATTTGAAGAAATTTATACTAATTTAGTTGCTAGAGTAGATGAGGTGGCTGAACGTATTTTAACTTTAGGTTACACACCAAATAATGCTTACAGCCAATACTTAAAAATATCTCGAATTAAAGAAGATATTGCAGTAAGTGAGGCACAAGAATGTTTATCAGGCACATTACAAGGTCTAAAAACATTACTAGATCAACAACGTGAAATTCTTGCTTTTGCAAATAACGCTAATGATGAAGGTACTGCATCACAAATGAGTGACTATATTAAAGAACAAGAAAAATTAGTATGGATGTTCCAAGCAGCGTGCCAAACTTGCCATAATTAATGAATAAATTTCAACGCTAACGAAAACTAACCTGCAATTAATCTAACTCAATAAAGTTAGATTAATTTAATTTGTCTAAGATCAAATTTGATCTAGCAAATTACCTCAAAAGTAAGAGTTTCCTATTTAGAATAGGAATGTCAAATTCAGTCTGAATAAAGGAAACTCTTATACCTATTATTTACAGCGATCTCTTTAAACTAATTTAGTCAATTTAGCCACTAAATTTAACGTTTTTTTAAATCAGTAAATAAATCTATAGAAATAAATATTGTAGAGCGTTAAAAATTGTGATTATTAACTATTTTATTATTTCTTGTCCAATTAGATAAAAAAAGCCCCTAAATAATTAGGGGCATTAAAAAGGAATTTATGAATAAAATCTCTAAAGTTTAGCTTCATCAAAGAAATCTCGATAAAACGCCACCATTATATTGAGTAATCTAAAGAATAGCAATAAAAATCTTTACATTTCTTTACAAATCTTTACATTTCAGCATTTCGATAATTACTTGGACAGTATTTTCCATGCCTTGTAAAGAAACCAACTCGTGTTTACTATGGAAATTATAGCCGCCAGTAAAAATATTTGGGCATGCTAAACCTTTAGAGGCTAAAAATGCCCCATCTGTACCGCCTCGAATCGGCTTATGATTTGGTTTAATTCCCACCGCTTTCATTGCGCGATCAGCAAGTTCAATTGATTGAGGAACGTTTTTTACCACATCATACATATTTTGGTAGCTATCTTGAATTTCTAACTCTATAGGCTTTTTCAAACCTTTTTTAGCATTAAATTTTTCCACCTGATTTTTAATAAAAGCTTTTCTTTGTGCGAAATTCTGTTCGTCAAAATCACGAATCAAATAGGTAAGCTCTACTTGCTCAATATCGCCAGAAAAATCTTCTAAATGATAAAAGCCCGCTTTCCCATCGGTTTTTTCTGGTACTTCATCAACAGGAAAAACTTGCTGAAATTCACAAGCTAAAGTCAGTGCATTCAGCATTTTTCCTTTTGCATAACCTGTGTGAATATTTCGCCCGAAAAACCGCACTTTTGCCGTTGCAGCATTAAAGTTTTCGTATTCTAATTCCCCTACTTCTCCCCCATCAATGGTATATGCCCAATCACAGGAAAACTTTTCCATTGGGAAATAATGGATTCCCAAACCAATTTCTTCATCAGGCGTAAAAGCAACACGAATATTGCAATGGGGAATATTCTCTTTTTGAAGAATGGAAAGTGCGGTCATAATTTCTGCAATTCCCGCTTTATTGTCAGCCCCAAGCAAAGTGGTTCCATCAGTAACAATAAGCGTTTGTCCGACTAATTTTTGCATAAAAGAATAATAAACAGGGCTAATAAATTCCTCGCCAATACCTAATGCAATATCTCCGCCACGATATTCTTCTATCACTTCTGGGCGTACATTTTTACCACTACATTGTGGAGATGTATCAAGATGCGCAACTAAACCAATGGTTTTCGTTAAGTTAGGATCATTAGCGGGTAAAAATGCTGTTACCACTGCATATTTACTTACTTCAACATTCTCCAAACCAAGTTGGATTAATTCTTTTTGTAACTGCATGGCTAACTTCATTTGCCCGACTGAGCTGGGGGAATGCTTCGCATGAGGTTTTGATTGGGTGTGAAAAGACACATAATGTAAAAATCGTTCTAAAAGTTCTGTTTTATCTATTTGAGAAATCATATTCTCGCTCCTTTTAAAAATATCTTTTTTAGTTTAACGAGAAAAATAGAAAACATCTTGATATATAACAATATTTATAAAATTAACGAAGTAAAATTCATCGAAAGTGCGGTTAAATTTCTCGTTATTTTTATGAACGGCAGTTTTTTACTTTCTAAGGCATTAAGTCCTTTTCATTATTAACAATTCACTATATCATAGGCGTCTATTTTTATATGTCGCCCCTGCAGTCTTGCAGGTTTTATTTCTACTCAGTACCAAATCATTGGTGAAATTAGGGAGAAAACCAAAGCTAGTGGAAAATCAGCTTCAAAACAAGCCTATTATTGAGCTTCGTTCAATCAAAAAATCCTATGGTTCTAACACCATTATTAACGATTTCAATCTTACAATTAATAACGGTGAGTTTGTCACTATTCTTGGCCCCTCAGGCTGTGGTAAGACCACAGTTTTACGCTTACTAGCAGGCTTAGAAGAATTGGATTCAGGTAGCATTATTTTAGATGGTGAAGATATCACCAATGTGCCAGCGGAAAAACGTCATATTAATACGGTATTCCAAAGCTATGCGCTATTTCCACATATGACAATTTTTGAGAACGTGGCTTTTGGTTTGCGTATGCAAAAAGTACCAAACGAGGAAATTAAACCGCGTGTTTTAGAAGCCTTGCGTATGGTACAGCTAGAAGAAATGTCGGATCGTAAGCCAACTCAACTTTCTGGCGGACAACAACAACGTATTGCCATCGCTCGTGCCGTAGTAAATAAACCAAAAGTGTTGTTACTTGATGAGTCTTTATCTGCATTGGATTACAAATTGCGTAAACAAATGCAACAAGAACTCAAAATGTTACAACGTCAGCTTGGCATTACCTTTATTTTCGTCACCCACGATCAAGAAGAAGCGATTACAATGTCTGATCGTATTGTATTATTGCGTAAAGGTAAAATCGCACAGGATGGTTCTCCACGTGAAATCTATGAAGATCCAGCTAACTTATTCGTTGCTCGTTTCATTGGCGAAATTAACGTATTTGAAGCCACTGTGATTGAACGAAAATCAGAACAAGTTGTACTGGCAAATGTTGAAGGGCGTATTTGTGATATTTATACGGATATGCCTGTGGAAAAAGATCAAAAACTTCAAGTACTCCTTCGCCCTGAAGATATTGTGATTGAAGAATTAGATGAAAATGAACATTCTAAAGCAATTATCGGTCATATTATTGACCGCACTTATAAAGGAATGACATTAGAATCAACGGTAGAGTTTGATCATAACGGAATGCGTGTCCTTGTAAGTGAATTCTTTAATGAAGATGATCCACATATGGATCATAGCATAGGACAACGCGTAGGTATCACATGGCACGAAGGCTGGGAGGTTGTACTCAACGATGAAGATAATCAATAATAAATTCCAGAAAATTACTGTTGCGATTATCTTCAGTTGGCTAATCTTCTTTGTGCTGATTCCAAACTTATTGGTACTTGCCGTAAGTTTTCTGACTCGAGATGGTAGCAACTTTTATGCATTCCCAATTACTATTGAAAACTATACAAACTTGTTTAATCCGCTTTATGCACAAGTTGTGTGGAATTCATTGTCTATGTCGGGCATCGCCACCATTATTTGCTTACTAATAGGTTATCCATTTGCTTTTATGATGAGTAAAATTCATCCTAAATATCGACCGCTCTTATTGTTCCTTGTGGTTTTACCATTTTGGACAAACTCGTTAATTCGTATTTATGGAATGAAAGTGTTTCTTGGCGTGAAAGGCATACTTAACACGATGTTAATTGATATGGGAATTTTGAGTGCGCCAATTCGTATTTTGAATACCGAAATTGCGGTAATCATTGGCTTAGTTTATTTACTATTGCCATTTATGATTTTGCCACTCTACTCTGCCATTGAAAAACTAGATAATCGTTTATTAGAAGCAGCACGAGATTTAGGAGCAAATACGTTCCAACGTTTCTTCCGAGTGATTTTACCATTGACTATGCCTGGTATTATCGCAGGTTGTTTATTGGTATTATTGCCAGCAATGGGAATGTTTTATGTAGCAGACCTACTCGGTGGAGCAAAAGTCTTGCTTGTTGGTAACGTAATTAAGAGCGAATTCTTAATTTCTCGTAACTGGCCATTTGGTTCTGCAGTCAGTATTGGTTTAACTGTTCTAATGGCATTGTTGATTTTCGTGTACTACCGCGCGAATAAACTATTGAATAAGAAAGTGGAGTTAGAATAATGAGTCGTTTACTACGTAATGCATTTATGTTTGTGGTATACGCTTATTTGTATATCCCAATTATTATTTTAGTCACTAATTCCTTTAACAAAGATCGTTATGGTTTGAGTTGGAAAGGTTTTAGCTGGAACTGGTACGAGCGTTTATTTAATAACGACACCTTAATACAAGCTGCGATTCATTCGGTAACTATTGCATTTTTTGCGGCTACCCTAGCTACTATTGTAGGTGGATTAACTGCAATCGCACTTTATCGCTATCGATTCCGCGGTAAACAAGCAGTAAGCGGTATGCTATTTATCGTTATGATGTCTCCAGATATTGTAATGGCAGTATCTTTACTTGCATTATTTATGGTTGTGGGTATTTCATTGGGCTTCTGGTCTTTACTACTTGCCCACGTAACTTTCTGTTTACCGTATGTGACCGTAACTATCTTCTCTCGCTTAAATGGCTTTGATTCCAGAATGTTAGAAGCGGCGAAAGACTTAGGTGCAAGCGAAGTGACTATTTTACGTAAAATTATCCTTCCTTTAGCATTACCTGCAGTTGTATCTGGTTGGTTATTAAGTTTCACTATTTCATTAGATGATGTTGTGGTTTCATCATTTGTCAGCGGTGTAAGTTATGAAATCTTACCATTGAGAATATTCTCTCTAGTGAAAACTGGTGTAACACCTGAAGTTAATGCTTTAGCAACGATTATGATCGTGCTTTCATTAGCTCTTGTCGTTTTAAGCCAGCTAATTACACGAAAAAATAACCATTAATTAACAAAAGGTTTCACAAACCTTTGAATTTAAAATAGAATACGCCTTGACGCACAATCAAGGCGTTTTTTTATGCCTGTCATTCGGCAGGTGGTTTTTTTACGACTCTTTAACAGGAGAACAAACAAAAATGAAAAAATTTGCAGGTTTAATTACTGCCAGCTTCGTAGCTGCAACTTTAACCGCTTGCAACGATAAAGATGCTAAGCAAGAAACTGCAAAAGCTACGGCTGCTGCTAATGACACTGTGTATCTCTACACTTGGACTGAATATGTACCAGATGGTCTTTTAGATGAGTTTACTAAAGAAACTGGCATCAAAGTTATCGTTTCAAGCCTAGAATCAAACGAAACAATGTACGCTAAACTCAAAACTCAAGGCGAGTCTGGTGGCTATGATGTTATCGCACCTTCTAACTACTTCGTTTCTAAAATGGCACGCGAAGGAATGTTAAAAGAACTTGATCACAGCAAATTACCTGTTCTTAAAGAATTAGATCCTGATTGGCTCAATAAACCTTATGATAAAGGTAACAAATACTCTCTTCCGCAACTTTTAGGTGCGCCGGGTATCGCATTCAATACCAACACTTACAAAGGCGAAGAATTCACTTCTTGGGCAGACTTATGGAAACCTGAATTTGCAAACAAAGTTCAATTATTAGACGATGCGCGTGAAGTATTCAACATCGCTTTATTGAAAATTGGTCAAGATCCAAATACTCAAGATCCAGCCATTATCAAACAAGCCTATGAAGAATTATTGAAATTACGTCCAAATGTACTTTCTTTCAATTCCGATAACCCAGCTAACTCGTTCATCTCAGGCGAAGTGGAAGTGGGTCAATTATGGAATGGTTCGGTACGTATTGCTAAAAAAGAAAAAGCACCTTTAAATATGGTATTCCCAAAAGAGGGTCCTGTACTTTGGGTTGATACTCTTGCAATTCCTGCAACAGCTAAAAATCCTGAAGGCGCACACAAGCTGATTAACTACATGTTAGGGAAAAAAACAGCTGAAAAATTAACCTTAGCTATCGGTTACCCAACCTCAAATATTGAAGCGAAAAAAGCATTACCAAAAGAAATCACTGAAGATCCAGCGATTTATCCGTCAGCTGATATATTAAAAAATAGTCACTGGCAAGATGACGTTGGCGATGCAATTCAATTCTATGAACAATATTATCAAGAATTAAAAGCAGCAAAATAATTGATCTATTAGCAAAGAATTAAAATCTGATTCTGTGCAATATTTCCTCTAAATAAAAACGCCCTTTCGGGCGTTATTTTTTAAGCTTTACCGTCAGTCAAATTTTTCTTTTCTTCCAATTCTTCCCAGCGTAAAAATGCTGTTTCTAATTCGGCTTCAGTATCCGCCAATGCTTTTAATTTAGCGTCGGTAATATCGTGAGCCTGTTGGAAAAATGCTGGATCGGCTATTTCAGCTTGAAGTACGGTGATTTTAGTTTCCAACTCTTCCAATAGTTGTGGAAGTTGTTCTAGCTCTCGTTGTTCTTTATAAGAAAGTTTCACGGATTTCGGCTTAGAAGTGCGGTCACTTTTCACCGCACTTTCTTCTTTTAGTGGTTCAGATTTCTTCGCTTTAGCCTGTTCTTCCACTGCTTTACTTGCCCAGAAATTGGC